>CAYHKX010000054.1:0-5002 GCA_964357305.1 uncultured Gammaproteobacteria bacterium
TCGCGTATTGCCGTTCGGCGCAATCACCAGCGCGCCGGCACGCAAATCCTGTCGCGCAGACGATGCAACTGCCATGGCTCCAGAAAGATCGACCGTGTACACACCAAGTGCCGGAATTGAAAACGCGCCATCTTTCACGACATCGCGAATGACTCCGAGAACATGATGGAGTGGGAGCGCGACAGATGTTCCTACACGCACAAAGCCCGCAAGGTCACCAGCGGCATTCAACACCGGCATGCTCATGTTCGAAACATCCGAGAGGCCCCACGCTGTTCCAAAGGTTTCAGCAGGCAACACGCCGCCCTTGATTTGCACATCGCTTTCAACCACTGATGTTGGAAGCACCGACGTTTCCCCCACCACGAACATCATCGTTCCAGACCGCACACCTTCCGTCGATGCAAAGTCGATCGATACCAGGTGCTTTGCATCCACGTGTACCATCACGAGGTCTGTCGCGTCATCAATCACCACATCGGTAATGCTGTACCGCGTTTGCGCAATCCAAATATCAAAGGATTCTTCTAGTGATGTAACATCGATAAACGCGCTTCCATCCACCGCAATCCACCCGTCATCACTCACCACCGCTCCGTACGCAACGATATCGTGCGACGCAAGCCAACCCGCCGGAACCGAGGCGTCGGTGCTTTTTGGAAGAAATGCTGCCGTACTTGCCTGCGCCCGCGTCCGCACGCGCGACAGCGCTTCTTCATATGTTCCCGGAATTGGTGTTGGCTGTGAAACGGAAATTTGCGGAATCTGCTGTGCACCGCGAAGGTGATCCGCGTAATCCGCGAGGGTGCGAGACGTCCACACTGCACCAACAATTCCTGCGCCTGCACCAGCAGCAACGCCAAGAATCACCGCTCGACCAAACGACCACCATGAAGTGTGTTCTTGAGACGTCATATTAAAACCAACGGGCGGTCAAAAGAATAAGCAGAAAGAGTACCGCAGCAAATCCAGATTGTCGCAACACCATCACTTTCGTCATGCGTTCCATAACGTTCGCGCGCGCAAACACAAAGAACGCATAAAGCAGTACCGAGAATAATGCAGCATTCGTGACGAAACTCGTCGGTAACATGGAAAGTGTTGCATACAGTTCTGCCATCACAATCGCGCCAACAATCGCGTATGGTCGCCCAGTCTCGAACCCAATCTTGCTCACCCAGAATACCGCAGTCGTCGCAAACAACACGGCGAAGAAAACGAAGAGTGTCGGAATCCACGTCGGCAAGAGCAAAAAGAGTTGTGCACCAAATGCTCCGCTTGTGAAAAAGAATGCGGAAAGGACGTACACCACCATGGAAAGATTTTCGAGCGCGTACGCTTGGTATGCGCTTGGCAGGTGATAAAACGTAAAACAATTTTCCGCATACAACGTCACGAGGATACTCACCGTACTTGCAATAATCCATTTACTCAACGGATCTTCAAGAAAGAAAAAGAATACGAGGGAAGAAAGCCATACCATCATTGGCGTTCCTAAAAATACCCAAAACGCTGGACGACGGAGCTCCCACAACAATAGTCGCGCAAGAAAAAACACCATGAGTGCACCAAACGGGAGAAGTGCCTTCATCCCGAGCAACGGCGAATACATCAAGAGCACAAAACTCATCATGCTCGTGAGCCCAAGACCGAACGGGGTAATGCGGTGAAGAAGGATCACAGCGAAAGCCAAGGATACTGGGCCACAAGCGCATCACGTCGCGCCTCACCATCTGTAGCGTTTCCTGCGGCAAGCTTTCCGTACGTAATAATCAAATCAATATGAAATGTTTGCATACTCCCCGGAACACGCAGAAGCACAAACGCGTCGTACGCCGTCTGCGGATCGCTCTCTGAAGCCAAAATACTTCGCACTGCGGCTTGATATTCCCCTTCGGTCACCGGATCTGCCACAACGTCCGACGTCCGACGTCCGACGTCCGACCACGACGCCGTCCACGCAGCGATATCCACGGACCGATTCGTCGCATAAAACACGACGGCAAGAAGCACCGTAAGTCCTGCAAGGATAACGGGAAACCAATTGCGCTCGGTGTTTGGGGAATTGAACATAGATTAGGATTCAATGGGTTCTCGATGAAAAATTTCTTCGAGAAATACCGCAGTGGCCATGGCGAGCGGAATCGATAGCACGGCACCGACAATACCACCAACCCGTGCGCCAATCAACACGGCGAGCACGCTGACAATAGGATTCATCCCAGCAACCTTCTGCATAATTTTCGGCACTAAAATATTTCCTTCAATTTGCTGAATGACGAGATACGCACCTGCAGTAACGAGTGCATGCACGGGCGACACCGCCAATGCGAGCACGATAGCGGGAATTGCAGAAACCATCGGACCAATGAACGGAATAATCTCGAGCAGCGCAGCGCACAGCGCAAGAACCAACGCATATGGAATACCAATGAGGGACAGCGCGCCGTAAATCAATACAAAGATTGAAAGCATGAGTGCCAACTGTCCACGAAGCCAGACACCCATCTGTTCACGCGACTTCAGGGCCATGCGCATGACGAACGGTTGATATTCAGGAGGAGCAATGATGCTAATGCCGCGCACCATCGCGTTCTTCTCTACCACAAAGTAGAACGCGAGAATCAACACGACGATGACACGGAACACAATGTCGATCGCTGTCGTGCCGAATGCGGCGAGCTTTGGCACCGCTTCCGAAAGTCCGCTGTTGCGAATCGTCGTAAGCGCATCGCCCAAATTCGTGGTCCATGGCCCTGCGAGCCACGCCTCCGCCGCAACTCCTCCAGTGGCATAGGTGAAGAATGGCGCAAATGCCGTAACAAGCTCGCTCGTTTCTGCCAGAAGCGGTGGAACAATCAGCACCGCAACAAATGAAATGAACGCAAGTCCAATGAGATACACCACAACGACAGCGAGCGCCCGAGGAATGCGCCTTCGCGCAAGCATGTCTGCAAACGGATCAATCAGGACCGCGAGGAAGATTGCCACCAATGTCATGGCGACAATATCGCGAATGACATACAAAAACGTCACGATTGCAGCAATAATCAGAATACGAAATATCGTGCCACTCGAGATAGCGATCGTCGAAGCACGAGTAAATGCTTTACGCACAGTCATATCACCGTTATTGTATCATGCATGGGAAAGGAAAATGGAAGATGGAAAATGGAAAATTATTCGAGAAAATGAACGATTCACTATTTTCCATCTTCCATCTTCCATTTTCCATTCTTATGCCTCTCGCGACGAATCGCAAAGCCTTCTTTGACTACGAAATTCTCGAAAAGTTCGAGGCTGGTTTAGTATTGACGGGCGGAGAAGTGAAAGCAGTCAAGGCGGGATCGGTCAACCTCAAAGGCGCATTCGTCACCATTCGTGGCGACGAAGCATACGTCACGAACATGCACATCAGTCCATATTCAAAGGCTGCAGAAAAAGACGACACAGACCCAACCCGCTCCCGAAAGCTCTTACTGCACAAACGCCAAATTTCCTACCTCAAAACCAAACGTGAAGCAGACCGACTCACCATTGTTCCGATTGGTGTCTTCGTGACCAGAAACAAAGTAAAGCTCGAAATTGCCCTCGCGCGCGGCAAACGGAAGTACGAAAAGCGCGACTCAATCAAAAAACGCGACTTGGACCGCGCGATTCAGCGGGATTTGGAATAGACAAAATGTCAAAAAAATGCTACTATTTGCGCGGGCCTGACGGGCATCGATGCTCTTCAAACCTTCATACAATCAAGCCGGAGTTGTGCAGTACTCCGCAATCCACTGCACACCGAGATACATGCAAACGCATTCTCAAAGATGAAGAACATGATTGCTTCGGCATTCAGCGTTCCTTCATTCTCAATGGTCACCGCCTAAGGGCCGTCACCCATCCCACGTGAAATGTCTCATATCACGATCGGGGTGCAATATTCTGAGGCTCAGCATATCTGCGTTCGCCCCTGATATGTGTAGCGTTGCGGCGAAACCGTCATAGCGATTCTTGTTCCGTCTTCATCGCTGTGCCGTACCCGACGGAACTGCGCTTGGAATCATTGGTGAGGGGACGTGGAGTAGACGAGGGTTCAACTCCCTCCAGGTCCACCACAAAACGACTTTATTTGGTCCATTTTCGAATCGCTTGTCGGAAATTCGTTCGCCGTACCACGAAGTACGCCTCGACACGTCGTTCGCGAACGACGTGTCTCACGAACTTTCCTCCTCGCTCATCGAAACTGAACGCAAATAAAGTCGTTTTGTACTCTCCTCATTACTACACGCTACACCCTCGAATTTTATCTTCCTTCTTCCATTTTCCATCTTCCTTTGCTATCATTTGCCCAAATTAACTCCACGTCCATGCGCATCCACCGTCACCGAAAGTTCCAAAAGCCAAAGTTCGAAGCACCAGACTTCAAGGCAAACCATCATATTCTTGCCACAGAAGTCCGTGTGATTGACGATGCTGGCGCTGCGCTTGGCATTATGGCAACGGCAAAAGCCATCAATCTTGCCGCAGAAAAAGGCCTTGATCTTATTGAAGTTTCTCCAAAGGCAGAGCCACCAGTGTGCAAATTTGCCAACTTTAGCCACTTCAAATACCAAAAGGAAAAAGAGATGCGCAAACAGCGCGCGCAGTCCAAAGAAGTGGAAATTAAGGGCATTCGCCTCACCATGCGCATTGGCTCTGGCGACTTGCAGATCCGCGTGGACCAAGCCGCAAAGTTCTTTGAACAAGGCGACAAGGTAAAGGTAGAGATGATTCTCCGCGGCCGCGAACGCGCCCATGGCGACGTCGCCCGTGCCGTTTTTGATGAATTCGTAAAAAGTCTTGGAACGCACTACCCTATTCGCGTCGAGCAGCCGCTAAAAGCGATGGACGGCCGGATGCACATGATTCTCGCTCGTCAAACCTAAGAATCCCCATTTAGGCTTGACCAAACCAGCAATTTCCACTAACCTTCGCACATCTTAGAACCATCCGTATGGCTATGAAGACCCAC
>CAYHKX010000055.1:0-4874 GCA_964357305.1 uncultured Gammaproteobacteria bacterium
TGTGTACTATTCATCGGTAGGGTGTTCGATACAAAATACTGGAGCTGAATGATAAAAAATCCGTGGCTTCCACGGATTTTTTTGGGATTATTTCTTCACGACGAGTTCCTTGAGGGAACGGGCGAAGTCCTTGATGAAGTTCAATTTGCGCTTGCGCACCTTGTACTGTTTCACGACTTCGATCTTGGTAAGAGATGGGGAAGCGGTTGGGAAAATCTTCTCAACGCCGAACCCACCAGTTTCCTTGCGCACCACGAAGGATTTTGATGTGCCTGCGCCACGGGTTCCCATGACCAAACCCTCAAAAATCTGGATGCGCTCGCGAGGTTCACCTTTTGCGTTCACATCTTGAATTTTTTCGTGGATACGGATCACCATACCGGTTTCAACTTTTGGCATTGCTGGTTGTGTCTGTGTTTCTTCAGTCATAGAGGTTCAATATGGCGCGCAGTGTAGCGAAATTCTGGGACTGGGTCAAGAAACGGCTGCGAGAATCTGTTCAACCACCTGTTCTGGGCTGATATTGGTGGTATCGATGATGAGGTCGTATTGGGAGCGATCGAGGGGATCTGCACCGTACCACTTGGCGTAACGGGCGCTATTTGAGGCCATTCGGTCCCTAATGATGCGCTTTGTGTCCTCAATCGAGGTGTATCGTGGTTCATCATCCCGGCCGGTTTCCTTCGTTCGAGCATGAAAGATGCGTGATGCGGCAACGTCCGGATGAATATCGAGAAATACTTTGAATCCATGCGGGATGAAATACCAGGACATGAGGCCATCGATGATAAAATTTTCCTCCGTTTCGCCAAGGTTCTTCTGATAATCGTCTGCCTCACGATCCGTGCTTGGATCAGTCAGGCCGAGCAGGTTGTATTCGTCGATCGTCATGCCACGTGCTGATGCCATCTGCCCCCGAAGATCGCCGACGGAGTACGACTTCAACCCAAGGCGTTTTGCAAGAAGACGTTTTACGGTCGATTTTCCTGCACCTGGAGTTCCTGCAAGCGTGATGATCATACATTACGCATCGGTGCTTGCTGTGGCACCGATTCCAGCTAAGAATCGTTTTGTGGTTGGGGTGAGGCTGTTGAGTGTGGTTTGAAGCAGAGACGGAAGCGGAGCTTCGAAGGTTGTGCGTTCGCCATTTGGTAATGTGATCGTTAGTGTGCGAGCATGGAGGAATAGGCGACCGAGAGGGATCTGTTGCATTCCTTTCTTGACGTACACCTTGTCGCCAGCAACCGGGTGGCCGAGGGCATAAAAATGTGCACGGATTTGGTGCGTACGACCTGTTTCGATACGAACATTCATCAGTGTGCAGTTCGTATAGCGTTGTGTGACATCAAAGTGAGTAATCGCATCTTTGCCATCTTGTGAATGCGGGCGGGCCGCCATGCGCGCTTTAGTTTTTGATCGTGCAATGGGAAACGTGATTGTGCCAGAATCATCTACAACTGAGCCCATCACGAGCACGGTGTAGTGCTTTTCATTTGCGCGTGCGGCGAATTGCTTTTTGAGATGAGCGAACGCCTCCGTGGTTTTTGCCACGATCATCACACCGGACGCGTCCTTATCGAGGCGATGCACAATGCCGGATCGGGCTTTGTCATCGCCAACGGTCTTCAAGTTTGGAATGTGCGCCTTGAGTGCATCGACTAGGGTTTCTTCGGTGCTCGCGGATGTTGGATGAACGAGAATACCAGCGGGCTTGTTGATTACGAGAACATCGGCGTCTTCGTAGAGGATGTCTAGGGCGGCAGTCGGACGTCGGACGTCGGACGTTGGGGTGACGCGCTTGGATTCGTCGATGGTCACGACGGCGCTATTTTCCACCATTTGGTGGCCATTTGGCACCATGCCGTCAACCAAAATCGCGCCTCCAGCAATGAGCTTTTGGGCCTTTGCGCGGCTAATATCGAGCGCTTTTGCAAGTGCGACGTCGATACGCTTCGCATCAGTGAGGTGGAGAGCGACACGTTTCATGGGCGGAGTATGGCATGAATAGGCACTTTCGGAAAGCGGTATACTTGAGCAAGTGGCCTATCCGGAGTACCATTTAGGCACTTTCACGAATGGAGAACGTACTAAGTTTGTCCAGATTCTAGGAACGAGCGCGGATTGACCGAGGCGTACCGAGATGTACGGTGAGGTCAAACGCAAGCGAGTGACGACGAAGCTGGGCAAACTTGGGTACGTTATCCCGGGCCTGTAGCTCAACGGTTAGAGCACCGAGCTTATACCTCGGCGGTTCCCGGTTCGAATCCAGGCAGGCCTACCATATGTATTTCATTCTTGGTCTTCTCATTTTTCTTTCGATCATATTCGGGATTGGTGGCCGTCGTCACCATAATCACGAATTTATTTTGTTGTCCTACGTTTTTGGGCTGGCAACGATCGGCGTTGCATCTGTGCTCTTCTTGGCGATAAGTGCCTTTCCGTCCTAGGTATGCCTTTTGATCCAAACGCGGTCACCTGGATGCTGTTTACGTTCTGGTTCGTGGCGTATTGGGTTTTTGGGGGAGTATTTTTTGCCATCGTTGCCGCAACACGCTTCATTCACACGCGAAAGGCGGTGTTCAGCTGTTTGTTTACGGGCGGAAGTGTGATAGCTGCATATGGCGCTGCGGTGCTTGGACTGATGCTCGTGCGACCACGGGGTTTGCGATGCCCGGAAGGCCTTGTTGCTCAGGGAATGTTTCGAGATCCGGCCATGGTACGCCTTCAAGATGTTTTGTTGTGCGATGCGAAGTCCCTCATGATTGCTGGCGGCCTCTTTTTTGCCCTGCTGCTGACTGTTGGCATGGTCGCACTACTTGTCTCAAGGGTTGAGAAACAGAAATAAGCAAGATTGACATTGGGAGTTTCGACACGTATTCTTTTGTCGCAGGTTTTTCTTGCGCGCATAGCTCAGTTGGTTAGAGCGTTACATTGACATTGTAAAGGTCCGTGGTTCGAATCCACGTGCGCGCACCATAAAACACCGTTCCAACAGGACGGTGTTTTATTATGTTCGGATCTTTTGATTTTTCTTTTAGGTAAGTTTAATTACAGGACTTTTTTTAAATTGATTGTGCGATAAGGCTGAAAATAAAGAAGAACCAAAGAAGCATAAAGAAGTCCGGGTGTCGTTTGTCAAAGGCTTCAACCGGGGCCATGAGTCGGTCGAGGCAACGGTCAAGAAAGTTGGTGAGGGAGTTTGGCATAGGTAGTTGAAGTGTATATTTGTGTTATAATCCCAAACTATGTAAACAATTTTTATAATCAGCGTCTCCATTCGTGTATCGTGTAATCGGTTCGTACTTCGCACGCCACGCTCGAATTTCTGATGGATGATATGAGTACCAATACCAAGAGGTTATTAAAACTTCAGAAATCAGCAGAATCACTTTCATTGACGCAATCATAACTACTTAAAAACTTTTAATTCATCGACCTGTTCGTTCAGTTCATCTCGTAATAAGTCATTTTCCCTCCGTAGATTTTCCGTCGCTTCGGTAAACTTTTGAATTGCGTTGAGATTTTGTTCATGATAGTCAGCGGTAAATAACCACATTTCCACAGCAAGTGTTAGAAAAATAAGCACTGAAGCGATGAGGACACCAATAATAATCTGAGTGGTTTGGTTTTCTTGTTTCTCGATCCTCTCTTTTATTAAAGAAAATTCCTTCTCGAAAGTATCTTTTGATACGGCTTTCGCAATAACGCGTTGCGCCACGGATTCTTCAAGACTTATGTACTTATCCTCCATAACTATTCTTGAGGATAGAATCCTTTCACTTCGTATATATCAGTCGTCGCTTCGTGATCGAGAGCCACATCAAGATAACGAAAACTATGGAAATCAATCCCCCCAAGACCAACACCTTTTGCAAAGGTCATTTGGGGAGTAAATATAGTATTTTTTACTCGAAGCTTCAGGAGAGGAGTCAGAGATCCATCCGGTCCTTCTTGGAAAACTTCTCGAAACTTTCTTCTCAGAATTGCCATATTTTACTGAAACAAGCCTAGTACATTTACTGTTCGATGACAAATTGAATTTTTCTGTGAATTTATCCTTGCGCTGCTAAGTACCGTGCGAAATCCAGGGCGGCGGTGCGGGAGGAAAGATGGCCGGAGAGTTGCGCGTTGCGCACTTTGTCGAGATACGTCCGGAGGTGTGCGCCGGGCGCAAATCCGAGTGCGAGGAGATCCCGGCCACGGAGGAGCTCTTCTGGCGCGGGTTCGCGCAACCATCGTGCTCGGTCATTGCGGAGCGCGATGAGGTTTTCGCGGCCAATACCGTGCTCATGTTTCGACGAGATGTACGCGTCGGCAAGCGCGAGGAGTTCTGCACCACGTTGGCCGCGTACTAACCGTTCACGTTCAGCAATTGAGCGTTCTTCCAGGGGAAATTGCGCGAGCTCGATGGCGTTCTTGAGCATCCACGCTGTATCGAGATGATCGAACACGAGGCGATGATCGCTCACGTTGTGAAGGTGAAGACGTGTGACGAGATTGCGGAGTGCTCCAAGTGCGCCGTCGTCAAGAAGCGCGAGGAGCCCGGCAAGAAGGAGGGTTGCGCTTTTCTTTGTTGTTCCGTACGTCCGTGTGGTTTCGTGATGATTGAGCGTTTCCAGGAGACGTTGGGTTTTTTGCCAACCGGTTTCACCGTCGTCATGCACCATGGCGCCGTGCTGGAGGAGTTCTGGAGCGAGTGATGCGAGTGCGCCGCTGTCTTTGGTAAGTGTGAGGAAATAGTCCGGATGATGGGCGAGCGCCAAAAGCGCATCGTGGCCAAGCCGAGTGCGGGGAATAACGTAGATGTTATTGCCATCCTCGTCATGATCTGTACGGTGCATGCCGTGGTGGTGACGACCAAGTGCACGCCAGAG
>CAYHKX010000056.1:0-4815 GCA_964357305.1 uncultured Gammaproteobacteria bacterium
AACAGTCCTCGCAAGAAGATGAATCTGCATGTTTTAAAGTCGACCTCTTTTAACGAGTCGCGGAAAAAGCAGGCGGCAAAAAGTCCTATGAGCCCGGCTCGGAGCATGTACAACGTGGGTGCATTCGTCGCCTCGAGTGTCGTGAGAAGATATTTACTCGGTATAGCAGACAGTCCAAAAAGTAGTGCGGATGCGAGCGCTGGATAGAGCGTTGCCGTGCGAAATTTAGGAAGATTTTTCCAGTCAGTCGAAATGACAATGATCAGTGCCACGATGGCAATTGCACTTACAATACTCATTGCAGATGGGTACTCAGCGAGGAAGACCGCGCTAAAAAAGAAGGTGACGATTGGCGCGAGTGAAAGAATAGGAACGGCGACACTCGCCTCCGATTGCTCAAATGTTTTGAAGTAAAAATAGTTTGCCGTGGTATCGATTGCCGCAATCAAGAGAACTAAGACGGCACTCTTCCAAGAAAAGACGAATTTATAGAAAAGTGGTGACAAAATCAGTAATGTGGCGCCCATTACAAAAAAGTTTGCCGCGAGAATTTTCTTCGCCGGGATACCTTTGAGAAGCACTCGTGCCAAGATACTCGCGATCGCGGCGAGCATAGCTGATGCTATTGGAATGAGTGTTGACGTTGCGATCATAATGCCCGTAGTTTATGTGAATTTGGCGTAATCAGCAAGTATGTACTGATGGTTCGAGCAGGGTGATTTTCCTATTCAAATACACCAACCTGCTCCGTAAATTCCCCAGCAGCTCCCGCTTTTCAGAAATACTTCCTTGCCGCAACAAGTATTTGGCATACGCCCGAATGTTCACTTCGGCCTCGTCGGCTTCCCGCGTACCGTCAGAGCCGAAAACCGTCCGTTGAAAGTGACTGAATCGCTTGATCTCGTCTTCGAGCTTCGTCTTCATGCCGAGCTCGTTGATGTTGATCTGATCGAAGATTTTCAGGAGCTCGGCAATCAGCTCCTCCTCGCGGATATACTGATTCTTGCAGTCACGATCTCGTGCTCGGGTACAGCCGTAGTAAACGTAGTGAGCCGTTGTACCGTCGCGGAGCTTCTTGTATTTGTCCTCGGCTGAGATGCCGGATTGGCACAGGCCGCACGTAAACAGTTTCGTGAAGGCGAATTCTTTGTTCTCGCGTACTATCTGATCACGTTTCAGTTGAGTTTGGCCCTGTTCGAATAACTCCTTCGTGATGATGGGCTTGTGTTTACCGTCGTACCAATTGCCGCTGTCGCGTGGTCGCTCAAATTTTCCGTAGTAGAAGGGATTGTCGAGCACGCGATAGACGCCGCCGAGGGTGAGGGCTTTGTTGCCACGAGTTTTGAAATTGAGGTCATGCTTCAGCCAGTTATAAATCTTGCGACCACTCCATTTCTCGTAAGCCAACTTCTCAAACATCTGCTTAATGATCGGCGCACGAACGGGATCGACGATGACTTGGCATTTCTTGTCCATTAGCCCTTGATTGAGATAGCCGAGCGGCGCGACTCCCGGCCACAAACCCATTTCGACACGTGTTCGGAGTCCACGCTTCACGTTTTCACCACGATGGTCATTCTCAAGCTTGGCGGTTGAGCCAAGAATCATGAGCATGAACTTTTCGTTGGGCGAGTTCGTGAATCGTTGGCCGTAGGTGCGGATTTCGTGGAGCAAACCTTGGTCCATCAAGTCAACGATAGCGCCGAGGTCGCCTGCGTTACGACTTAATCGATCTGGTGCCCAAGTGAGAATGCCGCCGAATTTGCGCTGGCGAATATCCGCGAGGAGTTCGTTGTAAACAGGCCGTTGCCCAGTCGACTTCGCCGAATGACTTTCACGGCGGATCTCGGCCACGTCGAGCCCTTCGCGCTCGGCAAGCTGGAGCATTTCCTTGATCTGCGAGTCGATGGAGAGCACCTGTCGTTCTTCGGACTCGGCCGACTTCCGAGCGTAGAGGCAGTAACGAATTTTCTCCTCAATTACCGCTTTATCCTGTTCGTGATTTGTGCGTGTCGGTGTTGCTGTTATTGATCTCGTGTTTTCCATACAACACAAGGAATGCCGCAACGGTTGTGGGGCGTCCAGGCTGGTCGGAGTTGGTAACTTTTTTCGTCAAAACACTCCGAAAAAGTGAGACAGTGGCTTTTTCGTCGTTTCTGCAGGAAAAGCCCAGCAAAACTGTCGAAATATGCAAAATGAGACACTGTCTCAATACCCCGTACGTACTGTCTCATTTGTCTCATTTTACCTCCCGGCCGTGTTCCACTTTGTGCCAGTTTGTACGTCGAAAACCCCGACCCACATGCCTCAAAATCGCCAAAACAGAAGTCCTCGAAAAGCCCTTGAAACACCCCTGAAAATTGGGCACTGAACGCGCATACACCGCCACGAAAACACCATCAAATGTGATGGTGTTTTTGCTTGAGAGGTATACTACTCTTGATAAGGATATCGTTCCTGATCATATTAAAAACCACAGCATATGTGTGCTTCCAGGTTTTAAAACATTGCACCATCCTATGCCAATCTCACCAAAACGTGCAGCGCAAGATTTTTTCAAATTTGTTCGCGAACAGGGAGTGATAACACTCGCAATCGGTTTCCTCATTGGCGGTGCGGTTTCCAAACTTGTTACTGCGCTCATTACCGACATTATCACTCCCCTCGTCGGCCTTGCGCTTGGAGCCGCAGGAAACCTCAAAGAGGCGACATTCATGATTGGCTCGGCCACGATTGCGTGGGGGAATTTTGTTAGTACTTGCTTTGATTTTTTAGTCATTGCCGCTATTGTGTATGTCGGCATCAAAATCCTAGGCATCGATAAACACAGCAAAGGGTAACTACTTCGCCAGCGCTATTTTGAACGCATCGACAAATGGAATCGCTTCGGGGTTCACACCGTTCTGCATGGCCATGTAGTAGGCCACAAAACTTGCGAACTGAAGCATTTCGCCAACTTCTTCAAGCTTCTCTGTACCGTTCGTTTGATAATCAATTACGGTCAAACCCTGCTGTTCAAATGAATCTGCGGTCACGATGACACGCTTTTGCGTTCGCACGTGGTACAACGACGACTGCATCATAAACGCCACCGCCTTTGGCGAAAACGATTTTGGATACGTCAGTCCCTCTAGCAAATGATGGTTCAGTTCCGGGAGGGCAAAATACGTGGAAAATTGTTTCGCAGTTTCATTAATGCAGTTCGAAAACATGTGTGCAACACCAACAAGATGCTCTGCGCTGACCAAGAAAATAGAGGCATCCTTCAGCGACTTCGCGACAGTTTTTGCAGGGTTTTCCTTTGCCTTCACGTCCACTGCACACGTATCAATAACCTCACCCATAGCAATCACCATCCTGTCGATTTCAGCGTCAGAAACTTTCACCAGCTTCGCTCGCTCAAGAATGCCGAGCACTCCGGCCAAGGAAAAGCCTGTGCCCATCCGTGGCTGACGCGCGAGCTCGCCAGGATCAAATTGGTACAGCGCCCACTTCTTTTTTGTTGCGCGCTTTGCGAGTTCCCCACCCGCACAAATGACCGCAATCATTGCGCCGGCTTTCTCAGCGTGCACGCCGGCCTGCAGCACCTCTTCCGTTGTTCCGGAAAAACTTGAAAGTATGACGAGCGTTTTTTTATTGACGTACCCTGGAATATAGTAGTCGTGCGTAATTTCCACCGGAACAATAAACCGCTCCGCAAGCGCAGTAACGAGCATGTGCGGGCCGAGTGCAGAGCCGCCCATTCCAACAATCACCACGTTTTCCGCCTTGCGGAACCCTTCTGGCAGACTCAAATCTCGGGTTTCGTGCCACGCAATACGGATTTGCTCGGGCAAATGCTCGATACCAAAACGGATATCTGCCGTATCAAGCGTCGCGTACGTTTTATGGCTGTCCAGGTTCATGACGCGAAGTATAGGGGAATTACAGGGATCGCTCAATGCGGTTCTCCCGAATTCGCGCCGTAATCGCAGCGCGCTCGGCAACGTCTCCAATGAGTGTAGCACCAACAAGCTTTCCGTTTCGATAATATTCCTCACCCGATGTTTCTGGTGTGGCGAAAATTTGCCTCACGTCATCCGCTGCAACACGATCGACATCCCCAATAAACACCATCTGCATCCCAAGAAGGTTCGTGGTATAGCTCGACACAAGATCAAATGCCATGCGTTCGCCAAGAACGATTTTTGCAACTGCACGGCCCTGCATCTGCGCATTCATCCAGTTGCCGTAACACACATTTCGACCCACGTGTTGATCAAAAAATTCTGCACCGTCACCAATGGCATACACACCAGCGTGCTTCGTTTCAAAATATTCGTTCGTCACAATGCCGCGTTCAATATCGAACCCAGCTTCACGATAAAAAGATTGATCTGGGTGCATGCCAATACCAATTCCAGCAATCGCCGCGGGCAACACAGATCCATCGCGTAATTTCACCCCTTCAATCGACTTCTCCCCAATAAGTTCCGGATTTCGTTCATGACCATGAAGCGTTATTCCTCCCGCCACGGCCTTTGTGGCAAGAACTTTTTGTGCATGTTCCGAGAGGAGTTGCGACCAAAAACCGTTCCCGCGCAACACGACGTCGCACGCAATACCGTAGTGCGCAAAAAGATTCATGTACTCAAGTGCAATAAATCCTCCACCAATCACCACGCCGCGTTGCTCGTCCGCTGGTCGCATCTTTGTCTCCCGAATCAAGCCAAGAAGCTCGTCTGCATCATCGACGCCACGAAGGTACGACGTCCCGCGCGGCTCGCCTCCAAGAACATTCAACTCACCTCCCCCGACACAATTAATTGAAAAAAA
>CAYHKX010000057.1:0-4802 GCA_964357305.1 uncultured Gammaproteobacteria bacterium
TAAACGTGGCAAGTGCACGCGCGAGTTCGGTTTTTCCGACGCCAGTTGGCCCGAGAAAGATGAATGAACCGATCGGCTTCTTTTCCTCCGAGAGCCCTGCACGTGAACGGCGAAGCGCGTTGCTTACTGCGGTGATTGCTTCGTTTTGCCCCACAACATGCTTGAGGAGCTCTTCCTCCATGCGTGCAAGTTTTTGCATGTCACTTTCGAGCATCTTTGAGACGGGGATGTGCGTCCATCGACCAACAACTGTTGCAATATCTTCCTCGGTAATGACTTCCTTTAACAGTCCGCGCTCCGCCTGAAATTTTTTCAGCTCCTGCTCTTTTGATCCAAGACCTTCACGTTGTGCTGGCAACTCGGCGTAACGAATTTCTGCAACACGCTCAAGATTGCCGCGTCGTTCTTCGTACTCGGCTTCATTTGTGAGTGTATCGATTTTGCCCTTCAGTTCTCGGATGGTGGCAATTAAATGCTTCTCGTTGTTCCATCGAAGTGAAACCTCAGCTGAACGTTCCTTACTGTCGGCAATGAGTTTTTCGATTTCTTTCAACCGCTCTTTTGATGCTTTGTCATCTTCCTTGAGCAATGCCTGACGTTCAATCTGGAGGCGCATTTCTTCGCGCGTCATGCGGTCCAGATCTTCCGGCATCGAATCGATTTGGAGGCGCAGGCCCGCAGCAGCTTCGTCAATAAGGTCGATGGCTTTATCTGGCAGTTGACGATCGGAAATATACCGCGCAGAAAGGGTTGCTGCAGAGACAATGGCATTATCTGAGATACGAACACCGTGATGAATTTCGTAGCGTTCTTTGATACCGCGCAAAATTGCAATCGCATCGTCAACCGATGGTTCTTCAACCATAATCGGTTGGAAGCGGCGCTCCAGTGCTTGATCCTTCTCGATGTGGCGTTGATATTCCTTTGTTGTTGTTGCGCCAATAACGCGAAGCTCTCCGCGGGCGAGTGCGGGTTTGAGGAGGTTGCTTGCATCCATTGGTGACTCATCGCCTTTACCTGCACCAACGAGCATATGCAACTCGTCAATGAACAAAATGTATTTCCCGTCGGATTGTGTGACTTCCTTCATGACCGCCTTGAGTCGCTCCTCGAATTCGCCGCGGAATTTTGTTCACGCAATAAGTGCGCCAAGATCGAGCGAGACGAGCTCTTTATTTTTAAGTGTTTCTGGTACGTCACCAGCAATAATGCGCAGCGCTAGGCCTTCGACGATTGCTGTTTTTCCAACCCCAGCTTCTCCAATAAGCACCGGATTATTTTTGGTGCGACGGGAAAGTACTTGCATGATCCGACGGATTTCTTCGTCACGACCAATAACCGGATCAAGTTTTCCGTGGCGCGCACGTTCAGTGAGATTGAGGCTATATTTTTCGATTGCTTGATATTTCGTTTCCGGATCTTGTGAATCCACGCGCTGGCTGCCGCGGAGATCCTTCAGAGCCTGAAGAATTGCCGCTTCTGTGACCTCATGCTCTGCAAGCATGGCCGCAATCGGACGATCAACAAGAAGTCCGAGGAGGAGGTGTTCCGTTGAAATATATTCGTCACCAAAGTGTTTTGCAGTTTTTGCTGCGGCTTCAAGGACATGCGCTAGGGCAGGGGTGAGAATAATTTGTCCGATGCCACCACGCTCGCGCTTTAATTGTTTTGGCAAACTGTCACACATACGATCAATGTCACCAAGGAGCGCTGGTAAACTCGTGGCCATTTTTTGAAAAATCGTCACCACAAAACCGCTCTCCTGGCGGGTGAGTGCCGCAAGGAGGTGGATCGGCTCGACGCCTTGCTGACCGTTTTCGTCGGCAAACATCTGTGCGTTTTGGATAGCCTCTTGAGATTTGCTAGTGAAATTATTCGGAATCATAACCAAATTTTCACAATATTAGCACTCACAATGATAGAGTGCTAAAGCGAAATCGTCAACGGTTTGGTTATTCACAGGGCGACAAAAATATGCTAAGGTTTGCTCCGTATGAAGCGATTTCTCACCTCGATGGTTTGGATCTTTCTGGTGTTTCTCGCAAATGCTGTCGCACTCTATTTCGATATCTACCATCAGTACCCGTGGCTCGATGTGCCAATGCATTTTTTTGGAGGATACACGGTGGCACTTTTCGGCATTGCGCTGTATGGATGGATTGGTGAGCGTGTCACGATTCGATCGACATCAAACACGCAGAGCAAGATGGCAACATTGCTCCTTGAGGGACTCGTAGTGATCGGATTTACGTTACTCATTAGTGTCGCGTGGGAAATCTGGGAATTCTTTATGGATCAGTTTGCAACAGCGTTTATCGACCGTTTCGGCGTGACGCAGCCAGGCATTGCGGATACCATGAATGATCTCTTTAACGATGGAGTCGGTGCGGTGACCGCGTGGCTTCTTTGGCGTAAACGACCGTAGTATGCGTACGTTTTCCGTGTTCGGCACCACGGTGCATGATCTATCGGGAGACGAGCTTTTTACTCGTCTCTTCGATATTCGTGGGCTCGTGGTGACGCCGAATCCGGAAATTCTTCTTGCGGCGAGATTGCATGCGACGTATCGCGATCTGCTCAATCGTGCAGCGCTCGCGCTTCCTGATGGCATAGCAACCGTATTTGCTGTCGCAGCGCTGTACGATGTTCATGATCTGCACCGTCATCCTGGCATTGATGGTATTCCAATGATTGCAACAGTAGCGGAGCAACGCGGAGAGACGCTCATTGTGCTCGGCGGTTATTCGGAAGATCACGCTGCGCTTTACACAAGATTCCATGAGACGCACTCAACGCTTCGTGTGCTTTGCATTGATCCGGGATTAGTCACGGAAGATCATCCCATGCTTGCATCTCAACATCTTGATGAAATACGAGCTGTGGGAGCGGCGGTTGTTCTTGTTGCGCTTGGACAGGGAAGGGGACGTGTGCAAGGGAAACAGGAGGTTATCGCGAATATGATTCTCGAAGCTGCTCCAAACGTTAGATTCGCCGTTGGTGTTGGTGGTGCGATTGATATGCTCTCTGGAAGCATGCAGAGAGCCCCAGGATGCTTTCAACGATTTGGTATTGAATGGGTTTGGCGTTTATTGAGGAATCCTTGGCGTTTTCCAAGAATATTTCGTGCCGTCGTCATCTTTCCAATCCTCATTGCGTGGGATACACTACAGCACGGTACATTCTTGCGCGCCTGCCGGTCAGTTGTTCGGAATCTTGGAGTTCATTTCTTTGCGAAATCTGTATGATCGTCCGTACGCGTCTTGCTCCGTCGCCAACAGGAAAAATGCATATTGGTACGCTCCGTACCGCGCTATTCGATTATTTTCTCGCAAAACAGCACGGTGGGCAGTTTATTATTCGTATTGAGGACACGGATCAGGGCCGTTTGGTTCCTGGCGCTATAGAAAATCTTTTAGAGATGTTTCAAGCCGTGAATATTTCTCATGACGAAGGGCCATTTTTACAGGCGGATGGAACGATGGTCGAGCGCGGTGATGTTGGTCCGTATGTGCAATCTGTTCGTCTGCCGCTCTACAAGACATACGCCGACAAACTCGTGCAGAAAGGCTTTGCGTATCCGTGCTTCTGCACCGCGGAACGCTAGACGACATGCGAAAAGCACAGACTGCGGTGAAACAGACCACAAAATACGATCGGCAGTGTTTGACGTTGACGGCAGCAGAAGCGAAGAGTCGCATTGATGCCGGTGAATGTTATGTGATTCGTATCAAAATTCCAGAGGGCAAAACAGAGTTCGTCGACGCAATCCGCGGCCTTATTGCTTTTGATAACCAGGACGTTGATGACTGTATCATCATAAAATCTGATGGATTTCCAACGTATTATCTCGCGTGTGTTGTCGACGATCATCTCATGAATATTTCGCACATTCTTCGTGGCGAAGAGTGGATTTCGTCAACACCAAAGTCACTCATTTTGTGTTCGATGCTCGGGTGGCAATCGCCGGTGTTTGCGCACGTTCCGGTGTTGCTTGGTCCAGATAAAAAGAAGCTTTCAAAACGCACAGGCGACACGGCGGTAGAAGAATACTTTAAACACGGGTATTTGGCAGAGGCGATTGTGAACTTTATCGGTACGCTCGGGTTCAACCCGTCGGGTGACCGAGAGATCTTTGCATTACAAGAGCTCGTTGATGCATTCGATCTCAGTAAAGTGAATTCTGCTGGGGCGATTTTGAACATGGAGAAGCTCGATTGGATGAACCGTCATTACCTCATGCAGCTCACGGAAGAAGAGCTTGTCAATCGTGCAAAACATTTTGTTGCAGCGGATTGTACCGATCAGCGCGTGAGACGTGCGATGTTTGTTGAGCGATCCCGCATTTCTCGCATGACGGAATTTGATCATGCGATCGCGCCGTACCTTGCGCTTCCGTTGTATGACGCGTCGGTTGTGATTTGGAAGAAGGCTGATGCCGCAGATGCGATAACACAGCTTTCCGGAGTGCGAGAATATATACGCGCCCTCGATTCCACAGTTTTTGATGCAGCCGATCTCCTCGAGTCAAGAATAAAGGAGTATATTACGAGCAAGGGGCTTCAGAATGGCAATGTGCTGTGGCCACTGCGGGTAGCGCTTTCTGGTTCGGAAAAATCTGCAACACCATTTGAGTTGCTGTGGGCACTTGGCACAGAGGAATCTTTGCAAAGAATCGATATCGCAATACAAAAACTTCAATAATAATTGACTGGGCTATGGAGGGAAGGGGAGTGCGGATATTTCGAGTCATGGTGATTGCGATATGTTTCGTATTCACACAGATGCTCGCGATTGCCGCGGAT
>CAYHKX010000058.1:0-4800 GCA_964357305.1 uncultured Gammaproteobacteria bacterium
ACAGCTGTTTGGCTGCCCCCGGCCTTACGGCCGGGGTTTTGAGTGGAAGTAAACAAAAGTCCCTCGAGATCATCGAGGGACTTTTGTTTTAGTGCTTTGCAAATGCGAGAACCTCTGCAACAACCATTCCTTGTTCTACGTTTTTTGACTCTCCGTCGGTACGAGCCTTCCACTCAACAGTGCCGGTTCCGAGCGTGCGCTTGCTGACCGTAAGGCGCAGCGGCATTCCCATCAAATCCGCATCAGCAAATTTTGTGCCAGCAGTTGCGTCTCGATCGTCGTAGAACACCGTAACCCCATTTGTGTGCAACGCTTCGTATAGTGCATCTGCGGCCGCTATCGATTGTTCGTCCTCCCCCAATCGCACAAGGTGCACAAGCGCCGGCGCAATACTCTTTGGCCAAATCATCCCCTTCTCATCGTTCGACGATTCCACAATCGCTCCTACTAATCGACTGGTACCAATCCCATAACACCCCATCAGGACACGTTGTCGTTCTCCTTGTTCGTTCGTGAATTCAAGATCGAACGCATCAGAATATTTCGTACCAAGATTGAAGATATTTCCCACTTCAATGCCCTTCGTCGTCACCAGCGTTGATTGACACATTGGACAGGCATCTCCAGCCTTGTGCGTCGCGATTTCAGCATTCTCACCAAATTCGCAGTGATCGCATGCAATGAGCACATCTTCACCCGCATCGGTAAGCGCTTGAAACTCGTGTGAGAGATTCTGGGTGAATACTCCACCACTTGCTTGTACTACCTTCACCTGAAGGCCGCATCGCGTATAGGCACGCACATACGCCTGAAGCGCGAGCTGATAGAACGCGGAAAGATCCTCCTCGGTTGCGTGAAAGCTGTACATGTCTTTCATGCGGAATTCCCGGCCACGGAGCACGCCAGACTTTGCGCGGAGCTCGTCACGGAACTTCGTGTTAATCTGGTACGTCGCGAACGGCAAATCTTTGTACGACTGCACAAACTTCTTTACGAGTGGCGTGACGACTTCTTCATGGGTACAGCCAAGCGCGTAGTCCTTTCCCGTTTGTGACTTCAGCTTAAACAACACATCAACACCTTCCCATCGATTCGTGGCATCCCAATATTCCTTCGGCTGGAGCGACGGCATGAAAATCTCACTTGCGCCGAGTTCATTCATTTCTTCACGCACAATCTGTTCAATGTTTCTCAGCACCGCCAACCCAAGTGGAAGCCACGTGTACACCCCGGCCATCTCCTGATCCACGAATCCAGCTTGAACGAGGAAACGCGCGTTCACTGACTCACTGTCAGCGGGAATCGATTTTGTCGCTTTTGAGAACACCTTCGAATAGCGCATAGAAAAACTTAGTCTTGCGAATGACACGATGGTACCGGAAAACAAAAAACTCTACAAAATCAAACCGGCGCCACTCCCGAAGGAGGTGGCATCAGCGTAGTTTGACACGATAGCCGGGGTCGTATGGTAACATTGAAAAAGAAGACTATAGTAGTCAATCTTTATGATGATAAGAGAGGTGGCACGCAGTCTAGAAATACATGATGGGGGCCGATTCAACATGCTACTACCGGTTTTCGCTGCGATTATGGCAGGCATGATTACACCAGAAATTGCAAAAGCCGAATCCCCGACGCGAGAAATTATTGCGACAGCAGAAAACCTGGGCGATGCAAGTCTCGCAATGCATGTAAACGGACATGAGGCGATTGCCGCATGTGCAGAAAAATGCAAGGCCGCGTACGAGGTCACAACAGAGAATAAGGATGATGTTCAAAAGAAGCAGGTTTGGCTTGTCGTCGACACCGCACTCAGCAGCGTGCCGACAATTGATCATCACATCAAACTTGCCCGCGATGGATATGATGCACTGAAAACATCCTTCGCTGGAAGCGATCACCATCCGCGCGTCGCCCACTTCATCAACAACCAAAACGAAAACTCTGGCGTATCGCTTCGACCAGTTAATGGCAGCGGACTTGAGCGCGTATTACTGCTCGCCGAGCCTCTAGTGAAAGACGGCGGCAAAATTCTTCGTCAAACAGTAACACTTGATTTCAGCAAGGACGATCCGAGTTTTAAAGATATTCGTGAAACCATCATAACACCGAGTCTCCGTGCAGCATTTCGAGGCGTCGATACCATTTCCCTTGGCTACAGCGCATCGCGCCGAACGTCTGGAGATCATGTGTGGGAATTCAACGGCAATATCGGATTCGCCACGGAAAAAGGTTCAGCGGTTGTTATTCGCGGATCGACTGGAATTGCGACCATTCTTTCTCCAATTGAAGGCGGACGTACCACCGTTGGCGTCGCCTCAGAACTCTCGTTAGGGCATGGCGCATTGGATTATGCCGCAGGAAGTTACCTTCAAACCAGTCTCGGCGCAGGTCGTCCAGACCTCATCATTTCCACACTCGTGAATCCAAATGATGGCAATCTCGAAATTCAATCGCAAATGGCGCTCAGATTTTCTTTGGCAGACCTTCAGGCGAATCGGGCAAATAGACAACATCATGAATAATGACACGTGATTCTGGGGTATGCTTCAAGATATGCAACCAACATCACTTAACCCGAATCTCACCGACGAGCAGAAGAATGTGTGTTTTCTGAAGGGAACAGAGCCGCCGTTTAGCGGAAAGTATTACGATTATCACGATTCGGGAATGTACGTCTGCGCAAACTGTGGCGCGGAATTGTTCTCGTCCAGCACAAAATTCGATTCCGGAACGGGCTGGCCAAGTTTTTGGGATATCGCGAATGCAGACCGTGTCGCAACGCGCACCGATGATACTCACGGCATGGAACGCACAGAAATTCTTTGCACAAATTGTTCCTCACATCTCGGCCACGTTTTTCCTGACGGCCCAGCACCAACCGGAAAACGGTACTGCGTCAATTCACTCTCGCTCGATTTCAAACCAAACGTCTAACCAATCGCCTCAATTTCACCCTGCACGCGATACCAATCTCGTTCATGTTGTGTGAGCTGTTCATGAATCACCGAGAGTCGTGTTGCTTTTTCTGGTGCGTAGTCTGTTGGGTTCTCAAAAAAGAATTCGAGAATTTTTGACTTTTCTTTATCGAGTACATCGATCTCACGTTGAAGCTTTTCAGCAATGCGTCGTTTCTCCTTGAGTGCGGCACGGCGAAGGGTGCGTTGCTCTGGATCCCCGTCCTCGCGGGGATGACTGGCATGTGCGGCTTCCGCCTCGCCGTTCTTCTCCTCATCGATCAGCGTTCCGAGATCGCTCACATATTCTTCGTACGTTCCGGTAAAGTGGCGCAAGGTACCACCGCGAATTTCGTAAATACGGTCCGCGAGCTCGTTCACAAACGTTCGTGCATGTGAAACGAAAATCACCGTACCACCGTACTCCTTCAGTGCGATAGCGAGCGATTCGGCTGTTTCAACGTCAAGATGGTTTGTTGGTTCGTCGAAGATGAGTACGTTGTGTTCGTGAAGCAAAATACCAGCGAGACACAAACGCGCGCGTTCACCACCGGAAAGCACGCTCGTTTTCTTTTCCAAATCATCGTTGCGAAATAAAAAGTTCCCCGCCATCATGAGCAGCCGCTCCCCCGGCGCATCCGTCGGTGCCATGCGCGCGAGGTACTGCAATACTGTTTCGTTCGGCAACAACGTTGCATCCGTCTTCTGATCGTAATATCCAATATTCGCCCGGTGCCACCATTTCACTGTCCCTTCAAGTGGCGCGAGCTTGCCGACAAGTGTTTTCAGAAACGTCGATTTTCCCTTTCCGTTTTCTCCAGTAATCACCACCTTCTCTCCACGATTGATCGAAACAGAAATATGTGACGCAATCACTGCTGTTCCATATCCAATCGACGCCTTCTCCACACGCACCGCAACGCCCGCCGTGATACTCGGCGTCGGGATCTTCATGCGAACCGTCGATAAATCATCCTTGATTTCGCCTAGTGTCGAACGGAGCCTCGCGATATGTTTAATTTTATTCTGTGCCCGTGATGCCAGGCTCGCTTTGTATCGGAATCGATCAACGAACACCTGATGATGCGCAATTTCTTTCGCAATACGCTTGTTGGATTTCCGCAGAAACTCTTTCTGTTCCTCCTTCCACGCCAAATACTCTTCTACGGGACCGTGGTACTCCACAAGCTCGCCACGTTCAATTTCGTACGTGTGCGTACATGTGTTTTGCAAAAACTCTCGGTCATGTGCCGTGAGAATAAAGCTTCCTTTGTACGCTGCGAGAAAACGTTCAAGCAACATGAGCGTCGGCAAGTCCAAATAGTTCACCGGCTCATCGAGAAGCAAAAGCGTTGGATCTTGCAACAGCATCGCGACAATCTTCACACGCATCTGGTATCCGCCGGAAAGCGCCGACGGCGGCAGAAACATATCCTTCTCGCGCAAACCAAATTTCGCCCCAAGTTTTCGCGCCTCCCATGACTGCTTCTGCCCAATCTGACACAGATATGCTTCTGTCGTCACGTCTTTCGGCAACACTTCGTGTTGCATAACCATTCCAAGCTTCGTCCACGGCAACGGCGACATACTTCCCCCATCGGCTTCTTCATGTCCCATGAGAATATTCAGCAACGTCGATTTTCCCGCACCGTTCCGACCGATGAGCGCAATATGCTGCCCTTCGGAAATCATCACATTTAGATCGTGAAGCACGATCTGTCGGCCGTAAGCCTTTCGGAGATTCTTTACTTCAAGGAGTGGCCGATTCATAGTACGAAGCATAGAGTATGCGACTTCCCACACGAAAAAAAGAGCTCGAGCGCATGGCGAATGAAGACGACGA
>CAYHKX010000059.1:0-4783 GCA_964357305.1 uncultured Gammaproteobacteria bacterium
TCCTTCCGGGGCGTACACCGCAGCGTATGCATACAACGAATCGCCCGGCGTTAAGACGATCTTCTGCCCTGGAAGAAATTTCTGCCACCACACCTCCTCCGGCAACGTGAGCGTGTAATCATCAGCAATCTCATATGCCATCACGGCATCGCGAAGTGCAAGCGGAATTGGCGGAATAATGTTTAAAAAATACCCAAAGTTCATCAATACGAAAATCACCGCAATCCCGCTCCACATGCGTACGCGATCACGGTACATTTCACCGACATTCACCAACAGCGCAAGAAGTCCCGTCATCATGGTGATACTTGCAATACCACCAGCAACGAATACCGGCCAACTCAATGAGTGAAAGATGTGTGCAAACCAAATCGCAAATAATGAGAAGAGCGAGAAATACAGCACGCCAATTTGCACGATAGGTCGCACCACGATGTGACGGAGCGTTTCATTCGAAATCATGAGCGCAGCAACAAGAAGCACCAAAGGCCACGTGACCGTAATTTCACCACTGAACCAATAAAACAGTAGTGCAGTGCTTAACAAACCACCCATCGCAAACTGCTGGGCAAGCGGTGCGACAAGACAAAGGTACCGAAGCTTCGGGTAGTCTTCTGCACGCTTCCACGCCGCGAGCAACATCGCACCCATTACCACGCCAAGATACACACACATCAACAAGAATTGTTGCCCCAAGTCGAGGACGCGAAACTGCCACACATCAAACGCGGTTCCGGCCAAAAGCATGCTCGGCATGAACCAACGCTCATACCGCCGCGCAAATTCCCGCGCGCGTTTATATGTTCGAAGCGCCTGCGTTGATCCTGGGATCATAATGATGTGGTGAGTATACTGCATCACGATTTCGCATTCCGATAATCTCGTCGGTAGTCGATCGTGCCGAATTCTTCAAGACCATGAATCATATTCTGAACAATTTTATCATGAACAAAAAAACACCCGGTCATGCGACAGGGCATTTTTTGCGTCAACCATGAAATCATGCCGTATGGCACATCTGATTACAATAACTATACCATGCATATACGCCCTCGTCGACTCCTCGACAGAATGCAAAATTTTCGCTATTCTTCCGCGCATTATGGCCCAAGGAAATGTTGTTGTGCGGTTTGAAAATGTGAGTTTCGGGTACACCACCGAAAACCCTATCCTCGATGAGGCAAGCTTTTCTGTCCGCGAAGACGCGAAGCTCACCGTCATGGGGCAAAATGGCGCAGGAAAGAGCACCATTTTTAAACTCATTACCGGAGAGCTCAAGCCGGATAAAGGCATGGTGTACTTTGCCCCTGGCACAAAAATCGCTACTGGCAAACAGGTCATGGCGCGCGAGCACCTGACGGAAACGGTTCGCGAATACTTCGCGCACGCATTTGAAGAAGCGCCATACAATCTCGACAAGAATATCAATGACGTCCTTGAAGTCGTAAACCTCGCAGCGCCACTTGAAAAAGTAGTCGGCGAATTTTCCGGCGGCCAACAGGCACGTTTACTCTTAGCATACGCACTGATTCAAGAACCTGAAATTTTACTTCTGGACGAGCCAACGAACAATTTGGATCGGGACGGTATCGATCATCTCACCGCGTTCCTCATCATGTATCCAAAGACGGTGCTCGTCATTTCTCACGATGCGGATTTCTTGAACAGCTTTACGGAAGGCGTGTTGCACCTGGATGTGTATACGAGCAAAGTCGATAAATACGACGGAAACTACACAGATGTTGTTGAAGAAATTGCTGCACGCGTGGAACGCGACCGTGCAAAAAACGCACAGCTGTTAAAGACGATTCAAGACCGTAAGGACAAAGTGAACTTCTTCGCACACAAAGGTGGAAAGATGCGCAAACTTGCAAGTAAATTGAAAGAAGAAGTTGCAGAAGCGGAAGAAAATATGGTGGACGTCCGTCGTGACGATCGGACTATTCCCGACTTTACAATTCCTGCACAACCCGTGAGCGACGTTGTGGTGAATATCACGAGTGTGAAGGTCATCAAGGAGTATCAACCGCACGTTGCCGAAGTGAACATTGCACTCCGAAAAAATAGTCACCTGCTCATTGCCGGACCAAACGGCATTGGCAAGAGTACATTACTCCGATCGTTGGCCGACGGATCCAACGACGGAGCCGTCATCGCCAAAGGCGTGAAAGTTGGGTATTACAAGCAAGATTTTTCTGGACTTGATTTTTCTCAAACAGCCTACGCATCGCTCGCGAGCGTCATGGACGAACCGGATAACGAAACCATTCGTCGTATCGGCGCAAAATTCCTGCTCGATGGCGACGTGCTCGCCACACCGGTTGGTGCGCTTTCTGAAGGACAAAAGGGATTGCTCTGTTTTGCGCGCTTCGTCGCCCAAGCGCCAGGACTCCTCATTTTCGACGAACCAACAAACCACATCAACTTCCGCCACCTCCCCGTCATCGCGCGTGCACTGAACGACTATCAAGGCTGCATGATCGTCGTCAGCCACGCAGAAGACTTCGTGAACCAAATCCGTTTCGACCATACCCTCGATCTCGCAACACTCATCAAGTCCTAAAAACAAAAGACCTCAGACCGTCCACACCATCAAGGAACACTAAGGTATTAGTGCGCTGCGCGTGCCACAAGATGTTTCTCGAGCACCGTGAGAATATCTGCGTCAACCGTTTCGTCGAACTTTCTCGCGAACAAATGAGCACTTTTTATGAGAAACTTTGCATCACGAAAGGTAAACGTTCGCGGCCGCAATTTTATCGTGCCCTCAGGAATCCAATCAATCGCGCGCATGTCGTCATTCACAATCGTGGGTGTGTAGCTTGTATTCATGATGACCGTTTGAAAGAACCCTTCGTCGGCAATGAAGGTATGTTTGTAAAATGTTTCAAACCGCTTCACCTCGTCGCTATCGCGAAGGAACTCGCAAAATGAACGGCTCAAAATCATCCATTGATTTCCAATATACGGGGTGACGTTTTTCAAAAAACGGCGCTTGATAACCGTACGGAAAATAGTATCACCGAGTTCTACGCAATATTCCTCAATCCGACCCAGCGTTCCTGGCCGAACGACGCGCTGATCCGATACCTTTAAGAAGTCCTTTCCACGGTGCTTTTTCAAAAACGCACGAATTTCTTTTTGTGACTTTAACGGGAAATCTTGGCCACTCAAATTCATGAAAAACTCCCACGAGGTGCTCATTGAAAGCAACAGCTTAATTCCACGAATTCTACATCCACCAAACTGTATCCGCCCCACAATGCATTCTGACTTTTAAGCATCGCCACGTTTGGGTACGGCGCAAGAAATTCCGAAATACTACGTCGGATACTGGGATCTGTACGTTTATCGACGTGAACAACGTAACAGTTCTTAGCATCGTATATAGCCCGAAAAAGCCGCTTAAATAATTCCGGATAGCGATGAACAAGAATCAAATATGCGATCATACACTCACCCTACGCCCAATGTCGGATTCACACAATTGCATTCGTAAACGCACGCAACCTTTGTGTAATCTGGATCACGCAGCAATTTGCTCAGACGTTTTGGAATGTTCTATTCCATGATGCTTGTGTATATCGCTATTCTAGCGCAATTACGATACAGTAGGACAGCTATGATTCCAGGAATATTTTTTGCCAGTGTCGGAAACCTTTCCGAGCTTCCCGACGACCTTCGGCCACAAGTGGCCATGGTTGGGCGTTCCAACGTAGGAAAATCGTCCATAATCAACCACCTCGCGAACCAAAAGCAGCTTGCGCGCGTGAGTGGCGAGCCGGGGCGAACACAGACGGTCAACTTATACGATTTTGGTGGAAAGTTTTTCCTCGTCGATCTCCCGGGGTATGGATTCGCAAAAACTGCAAAATCCATTCGAGAAAACTTTCCAACCATGATCCGGGAATATCTCAGCACTGCCGAACAGCTCCGCATGGCTTTCCTCATCATCGATGCCCGCATTCCCCAAAGTCCATTCGATGTTGAGATGATGGAATGGATGACGGAGCAATGCATTCCATTCACCATCGTGATGAACAAAATGGATAAGGTCACAAAAAACGAAGCGTTCACCATTCACCAAAAGCTCGAGGAGCAATTTCCTGGCGTGAAGCGACTTGAACACTCAATCCGCGACGGCAAAACACAGAAAGCGATGTGGGGCGCTATTGAGAGCGCAGTCCGTACGCCGCAACGTTCTTCCCTGCCAGCCTTCCTGCAGCCCATGACGCTTGAAGATTAAACCCGCCGGTAAAACCATCGACATTCATCACTTCTCCTGCAAAAAAGAGTCCTGGGCACATGGTTGACATCATCGTCTTTGGATCGATCTCTGAAAGCTCGACTCCGCCAGCCGTCACAAACTCATCACCTGCGCCTCGTCCAATCACGGAGAGCGGAATTGCCTTCAGCCACTGCAAACAGTGTACAATTTCCTTTTTCGATACTTGATTCGCGCGTTTCGATTCGGAAACGCCAATTTCGCGCACCGCAATCTCGGCCAACGAGTGTGGCACGAGGAGCCCAAGAACATTCGTGAATTGTTTATTTGGATGTTCTGCAACGATCACGGCGAACGTGTCGCGAAGCCAATCGATCGTTGAATCCGGAAAAAGATCGATCGTGATCTCGAGCGGCTGCTTCGGGCCGTACGACTCAAATGCCACGAGTGACGAGAGTGCAAACACCGCCGGACCACTCGCACCTTTGTGCGTAAAGAGAAATGGACCAGTACACGAAGGCTTCCCGTCGCGTTTTGCCGTGAGCAATACGCGCTCGA
>CAYHKX010000060.1:0-4740 GCA_964357305.1 uncultured Gammaproteobacteria bacterium
CATAGGAGAGATTAATCGCTCTTCGCGGCCTTACCTGCCTTACGACGGATGACTTCGTCCGTATAACGGAATCCTTTGCCCTTATATGGCTCAGGCTTCTTCATTGCACGAATTTCTGCAGCGACCTTTCCGACAACTTCCGCATCCGCACCACTAATCGTTAACACGTTCGTTTCGATCTTTGCCGTGATTCCTGCTGGAAGTACAAATTTCACCTCGTGCGAGAACCCAAGTGCAAAAACGAGCGTGGTTCCTTGAACGTTCATCTTAAATCCAACGCCGTTCAGTTCAAGTGCTTTCGAGTATCCTTCAGATACTCCAATCACCTTCTGCGCAATGAGTGCACGCATCGTTCCCCAAATGGCACGATCTTCACGTTCAGGATCCTTCACCGTCACATCGATCTGCTCCTTGCCTTCCTCGATGGAAAGCGTTGCAGTGGTATGGGGATGGAGATTCAACGAAAGCTCACCTTTGGGACCTTTAACCATTACAACGCCTGCATCAATTGTTGCGGTGACGCCCGAAGGCAAGAACACCGGTTTTTTTCCAATGCGCGACATATTAGTAGATTTCACAGATAAGTTCACCGCCCAAACGACGCTTGTGAGCTTCTTTGTTCGTCATCAAACCGTTTGGCGTCGACACAATGGCGAAACCGAGACCTGAACGAATCATCTTTAAATCATCCGTCTTCACGTACACGCGACAGCTTGGCTTACTCTTACGTACGATAGAGGAAATTGCTGGCGTTCCGTCTTCACGATACGCAATACGGACGCGAAGCATTGGCTTCGTGCCATCTTGGAACGATTCGACGCCGGAAAGATACCCCTCTTTTTCGAGGATCTTTGCCATCGAGAATTTCATGTGTGACATCGGCATGTCAGTAAGCGTTGCACGAGTTGCACTCGCGTTACGGATACGGGTGAGCATGTCGGAGATAGGGTCGGTCATCATAGGATTACCAGCTTGCTTTTCGAATTCCCGGAATCTCACCAACGTTCGCTAGTTCACGGAAACAGATACGGCAGAGGCCGAACGCCCGCATGAAGAAACGCTTACGACCACAGCGCCAGCATCGGTGGACAACACGTGTGCTGAACTTCGGCGTCTTTGCCGACTTCGCAATTTGGTTTGTTGTTGCCATAGCTTATTTCTGTTCCTTGGAAGCGAACGGGAACCCGAGCGCTTTGAGAAGGGCTAAGCCTTCTTCATGGTTCTTTGCGGTTGTCGTGATAGTCACCTGCAAACCGTGGAGCGATTCAATTTCATCTGGATGAATTTCCGGAAATGCGATGTGCTCCGTGAATCCGTAGTTGAAATTGCCCTGACTATCAACGGAAGACTCGGGAATGCCACGGAAGTCACGAATACGCGCAAAGGCGATATTCGTGAGCTTCGTGAGGAAGTCCCACATCCGCTTTCCACGAAGCGTGACCATGACCCCAACCACCATGCCTTCACGAATCTTGAATCCAGCGATGGATTGCTTTGCTTTCGTGCGCATTGGCTGCTGGCCAGTGATGCGACGGATCGTTTCAACAACGACGTCAGCGAACTTTGCGTCCTTCCCCTTTCCGAAACCCGCGTTGATCGACACTTTCATGATCGATGGAGTTTCATGTGGGTTAGTGTAGCCGAATTGGCTGCGCAAGGCTGGGCCGATCGTGCGTTTCATTTGTTCTTGGAGATTCTGCATACTAGCCGATTTCAGTCATGCCCTTCTTTGTACGGAGCACACGGACTTTGGTCTTGCGCCCATCCTTCGTCACGAAGGAGTACCCAACACGACCCTTCACACCACCCTCACCAACCACCGCGACACGGGATGCTGGCATCGGCGCGAAAAATGTCACGCGCTGGCCTGGGACACCCTTGCCCTTCGCCTTGATGTGTTTAGTAGTTTGGTTCACGCCGTCAACGACGACGAGACCGCGAGCTGGGAAGGTCTGGGTGACTTTCCCCTCTTTCCCTTTATGCTTGCCCGCGAGAACGCGGACGCTGTCTCCTGTTTTGATTTTCATAGGAAGACTAGAGAACTTCAGGCGCCAAGGAAACGATCTTCGTGTACCCACCCGCACGCAATTCGCGCGCGATTGGTCCGAAGATACGTGTTCCTTTTGGTTCCTTTGAAGCACGGTTAATAATGACACCGGCGTTTTCATCAAAACGAATATACGAACCGTCTGCGCGACGAACTTCTTTGCGGGTGCGGACAATGACCGCATGCACCACATCACTCTTTTTGACCATGGTATGTGGAGCTGCCTCCTTCACTACCGCCGTCACCACGTCACCCAAACGTGCGTACCGCTTTTTATAGCCGCCGAGTACACGAATGACCTGGAGTTTTTTTGCGCCAGTGTTATCGGCGACACTCATCATGGATCGATGTTGCAACATACAAGGGCGATTACGCTTGGTTCACTGACACCACGCGCCAGCGCTTCCGCGCAGAAAGTGGACGGGTTTCTTCAATGGTGACGGTTTGGCCTTCCTTCGTAGTCATTGCTTCGTCATGCGCCATGAACTTGGTGCTGACGACGTAGCGCTTCCCATATTTTGGATGAACCTCCGTGCGATCAACACGAACCACGACCGTTTTTGGGGTCTTGTTCGCGGACACGACGACGCCAGTAAACTGACGGCGCATTGGGTTGGTTGAGGTTTCCATACTACGAGGTTTTCAGAGTTGAAAGCTGTGTTTCCATGCGAGCAATCTGCTTCTTTGCCACGCGAACCGTACGAACGGCGCGGAGCTGACCAACAGAGAGCTTCAGGGTCATGTCACGGAGTTTTGCGCGCTCCTCAGCGATCAAACCGATGAGTTCTTTCGCGCTCATCCCGACGAATGGATTTGTGGTCGACATAGGCCTAGGATTTCGTGACAATTTTTGTCTTCACCGGAAGCTTGTAGGCCGCCAGACGGAACGCTTCGTTCGCGACTTCTGGCGTGACGCCATCCATCTCAAACATCACGGTTCCTGCACGCACCGGCGTCATGTAATAATCGACGCCACCCTTTCCTTTTCCCATCGGCGCTTCTGCGCCGTGGTTGGTGACTGGGTGATCTGGAAAAATGCGGATCCAGACCTTTCCTCCACGCTTCATGGCGCGCGTCATGGCACGACGAGCGGCTTCGATCTGACGCGCAGTAACCCACGCTTCAGTCGTTGCCTTCAAGCCGTATTCGCCAAACGCGACATCCGTCTTTTGCGTAGCCAAGCGGTCACCCGTGGTGCGACGCTTGTGCCACTTTCGGTATTTCATTTTTTTCGGAAGCAACATATAGAAAGCTTACGATCGCGGACCGCGAGATGCGGCCGGACGCTGTTCAGCAGACTCTGCTTGTGCAGGTGCCGGCGCTGTCGTGAAGACATCACCACGATAAATCCATACCTTCACACCAATCACCCCGAAGATCGTGTTTGCACGAATACGCGCAAAATCGATGTCGGCACGGAGGTTGTGGAGCGGAATACTCCCCTGCGCGATGGTTTCCGTTCGCGCAATTTCCGAACCGTTCAGCCGACCAGAAAGCGTCAGTTTCACACCACGCGCACCACCCTTGAGCACACGCTCAATGGCCATTTTCATGGAACGACGAAATGGCAAGCGCTGTTCGATTTCCTTTCCAATCTGTTCACCAACAATCTGCGCCGAAAGCATTGGGCGGGTGACTTCTTCAACATTGATGTTGAGCGTCACGCGCTGACCACGATAAAACTCTTTCATGAGCTTTTTCTTGAGGTCTTCAATGCCCGCACCTGCACGACCGATGATCACACCCGGCTTTGCAGCGCGAATAGTAATCGTCACGCGCTTTGGTGTGCGATCGATACCGATGGATTCGAGACCAACTTCACGCAATGTCTTGCGCAAATATTCGCGAATACCGACGTCTTCACGGAGCGATGACACAAATTGCTTCCCGCGGGCGAACCACTTGGAATCCCACGTATAGATCGTGGAGAGGCGGAAGACTTTTGGATTGACTTTGTGACCCATAGGTTAGGATTTCGGTGCCACCACAATCGTGATGTGCGATGAACGATGACGAATTGGTGTTGCACGACCTTGTGCACGTGGGGTGAACCGCTTGATCTTTGGTCCTTCGTCCACAAATGCCTTCGTTACCACCAAATTTTCGCCACTCAACTTTGCATTGTGCATAGCATTCGCAACTGCAGAGTTCAACGTCTTCATCACCGCTTTCGCAGAGATCTTCGTTGACACCGCCAACTGGCGTCGTGCTTCTGTAACGGACTTACCACGAATCAAACTCACGACAAGACGAGTCTTGCGTGGCGCGATGCGAAGGAATTTCGTTTGGGCTTTGACTTCCATAATTTAGCGCGAGAGTTTCTTTGCTGCTGGGGCTGCTGCCGCAGGAGCTGCAGCTGCTGGAGCCGCGACAGTCTTTCCGGCGTGACGAACAAACTTCCGCGTTGGGGAGAATTCGCCGAGCTTGTGTCCGACCATGTTTTCCACCACACGAACCTGAACGAACTCGCGACCGTTGTGCACTCCAAAGGTGAATCCAACCATTTCCGGAGTGATCGTTGATGGACGAGCCCACGTCTTGATAACGGTTTTATCACCGGCACGGAGCTTCCCGACTTTCTTCATGAGTGTGAGGTCAACGAATGGACCTTTTTTGAGACTTCGTGGCATAGGCTATTTGCGCTTTGCCGCGTGACGGCGGCGAACGATGAACGAATTGGATGGCTTCTTGCT
>CAYHKX010000061.1:0-4720 GCA_964357305.1 uncultured Gammaproteobacteria bacterium
TGACCAATGTGAAATTCTTTGTGGGTGTTTGGCTGCGCATATTCCACCAGCACTCGCTTCCCCTTCCCCGTTGTTCCCTTTCCATAGCGCTTCTTGCCTTTGAGTACATCTGAAAGCACCGCATTACCGTAGGACGTTGGGTCGACGAAAAAATTTACATACGGGCCCGTTGCAACAATTTTTCTCATCAACGATGACGGACCAATCTTTGCCGCAAGTTCTGTTGCGATCTCGACTGGATTCCGCCCCATGCCTTTCGCAAGCGCAAAACACGGAAAAGCAAAATCGCCCATCTCCGGCTTCGGTGACGCGCTAATCATATCCGTGGACAACGTAAACTTCTTCCCGATCGCCTTCTTTAGCGATGTAAAAATCTCTTTCTTTGCTAGAGCTAAAGCATACATAGATTACGAATCTCCCCCTACAACGACAATTAAACGCACAAACTGACGCTTACCTCTTCGCAAAACGCCGCGCGTTCCGGCCTGCAGAATCTGGAACGGGTCGGAGAGCTTTACATCATCTAATGTAACTCCTCCCTGTTCGACCAACCTCCGAGCCTCGTTTTTGCTCGCAGCAAGCTTAGTGTCGACAAGAAGATCCGCTAACATTTTTGGCTCACTCAAATAATGTTCAGCCATCTCTTGTGGCGCCTCTTTCTTCTGAAAAACACCAACGAAATGCTTCTTCGCCGCCTTGGCCTTCGCGCCATTGTGGTACATGCTCGTCACCAGCTCTGCAAGACTCATTTTGATGTCGCGCGGATTCACGCCATCCGCAAGCTGCTTCTTCACCGCGTCAATGTGATCGTTCGTCGCATCAGTCGCAAGCTCGAAGTACGGCGTGATCATACCGTCGTCCATGGACATGATTTTGCCGAACATATCTTCCGGAGTATCCGTAAGCGCAATCACTCCCCCCTCACTCTTACTCATTTTCTTCCCCTCGCTGTTCGTCAACAGCGAAATTGCAAGCACAAACTTCTCCTTCTGCTTCATTTCGCGCAGCAACGTTCGCCCAGCAAGCATATTGAACGTTTGATCATTTCCCCCAACCTCCAAATCCACATCCATCGCCACAGAATCATACCCCTGCATTAATGGGTACATGAATTCATGAATACCAATCGGTTTCTGCTCTTCTGCGCGCTTCCTAAACATATCGCGTTCCATCATTTGCTGCACCGTAAAGTGACTTGCGAGGCCGATAACGTCCTCGAACGTCATTTTTGCTAACCACCTATCGTTAAACATGTACTTCGCGGCGTTTGGACCGGAGAACTTCAGGATTTTTGAAATCTGCTTTTTGTACGTCTTCGCGTTCTCGAGCACTTCCGTTTTCGTTAATTGCTTCCGAGTAGCGAGTTTATCGGTTGGATCCCCAATCATGGCGGTGAAAGACCCGATCAACACAATCACCTCGTGCCCAAGTTCCTGAAATTCACGTAGCTTGCGCATCTGCATGGCGTGACCGATATGCAAGAATGACGCCGTTGGATCGATACCGTTATACAGCCGCAATCGTTTGCCACTCATGAGCGCTTCACGCAATTTCTCTTTTGTCGGATAAATATTCTCTACCCCACGCGAAAGCAAGCGCTCAATTTTCGCTTCGTCAATGATCGGTTGTGCTGGTTCTGAAATATTCATAGGTTATATTCTGGTTTCCCACCTCAGTTGGAAGGGCGGCTCCAACGACGTCCGACGTCCTACGCACGACGCCCTTTTCCGCATTATGACACAAGCGCCGCGTGCTCCTTTTGGAGCGCAGCGAATTTCTCCTGCAGATCTGCCAACTTCTGACGTTCACCAGCAATCACCTTCTCCGGTGCCCGCTGCACAAAGTCCTCATTTGCGAGCTTCGCTTCTTGCGCTGCGATAAATTTCGCCACATCCGCAATCTCGGATTCGATTCGAATCTTCTCCGATGCTGCATCGACGACTGGCAACTGCACGAAGATCTGCGCGCCACCAACCACAATCGGCGTGATGGATTCTGGGCGATCGTCGCTTGTTCGAACGTCCTTCACCTTCGTGAGACCGCCGATGATCGGCGCCATGTCTCCAAGAACCCCGGCATTGGCGATAACAATCGATTCCACATCCTTCGGCAACGTCTTGTGCTCTGAAAGATAATTACGAATTGCGATAATCGATTCTTGCACGGACGAAAATGCCGCGAGTTCTTCTGACGACAATTCGTGCTCGATGGCTGGCCACTTGGCGATAACAATCAATCCTGTATCAAAGTTCCTGTAAATTTCTTCGGTAACGAATGGCGCAAATGGATGCCAGAGGATCAGCAAACGCTCAAGAATGTAGAGCAGTACGTCGTCTTTTTCTTTCTCAATCTTCGCAATCTCAAGATACCAGTCCGCGAAATCTGTCCACGTGAATTCGCGCAATACCTCAATCGCCAACGAAAAATCGTAACGGTCCATCAGCATACCAACCTTCTTCGTCGTTTCGCTGAATCGCGCCAAAATCCACTTGTCCGCAAGTGTTTTCGGCTTCACCTCAACGACCGACGTCCGACGTCCAACGTCCGAAAATACAAACCGCGAAATGTTCCACAGCTTATTCACCAAGTTACGCGAAGCCTCCACTTTCTCGGTATAAAATCGCGAATCATTTCCGGGTGAGATGCCCGAAAGCACAGAAATACGAAGTGCATCGCAGCCGTATTCGTTGATCACCTCGATTGGATCGATGTTGTTGCCAGAAGACTTTGAGAATTTCTTCCCGTCTTTATCTCGCAACAATCCGTGCATGTACGCATTCTTGAACGGAATCTGATTCAACGCGTATGTCGACATCAAAATCATACGCATGAGCCAAAGGTAGAGAATCTCATACCCCATCTGAATCCAGCTCGTTGGGTGGAACCGCTCCAAATCCGCCGTTTTCTCAGGCCAGCCCAATGTCGAGAACGTCCACGATCCACTCGAAAACCACGTGTCGAGCGTGTCCTCGTCCTGCACCCACCCCTCACCTTCTGGCGGAGTCGTTCCGACGTAAATTTCCTGCTTTTCTCCCCCGACGTCCGACGTCCGACTACCGACGTCCACCTTTTCGCGATACCACGCAGGAATTCTGTGCCCCCACCAAATTTGGCGGGAGAGACACCAGTCGCGAAGATTGTCGACGCGATCGAGATAAAGCTTTGTGAATCGTTCCGGCGTAATCGAGACCTTCTGATCTGCATCGCCATGTAATCCCGTGGTTACCGCCTCGCGCATGAGGTCCTTCAAGGACTTCCCACGACCCGGAATTTCTTTATTCACATCCAACCACCACTGCGTCATCGGGATAGATTCAATCACGTCGCCGTACCGATCCGACGTTCCCACGTTCTGCACGATGTCCTTAGTTTCTTCGAGAAGCCCCTGCTCAGAAAGCCATGCCACAACGGTTGCACGCGCTTCTTCGACCGATTGACCGACAACAAGCGATCCTGCCTCTACCGTCATCTTCCCATCGGTTCCGATGACTTGAACAATCTCAATCGGATCCTGTTCTGCCTTCTGCACTTCGTACATGCCAAAGTCGATTGGGCTATGCGCCGGGGTAACGCCGAGGGCGCCAGTACCAAATGCGGGATCGACGGCATCGCTTGCTATGATTTTGATCGAAAGCTTCGCTCCGACGAAATCGACATCGAATGTTTTGCCGATAAATTGTTTGTATCGATCATCCGTTGGGTGCACCGCAACCGCCGTATCCCCCACTTTCGTTTCTGGACGCGTGGTCGAAATCGCGATTGGGAAATCCTTGCTGTACTTGAATGTGTAAAGAACCGATGGGCGTTCGATGGTTTCGATCTCATCGTCTGAACTCGTCGACTGGCCCTTCACCGACCAATTCACCACGCGAAACCCGCGGTAGATGAGTCCGTCGTTATACATCCTGGTGAACAACTCATTCACTGCAACGTTGCGCGTTTCGTCGAACGTGTACGCTAAACGGCTCCAGTCTGCACTGGTACCCATTTTTTTCACCTGATTCAAAATAGTCGCTTTTGATTCCTCGGCAAAGTCACGAATCTTCGCAACAAGTGCCTCGCGGCCCAATTCCTTTCTTGGATTCTTCATTCCGTCGGCCATCAGCATTTTTTCCACCTTCGCCTGTGTTGGCAGGGCGGCATGATCCGTACCAGGAACTAACAAAACCTTCTTTCCCAAAAGGCGCTGGTAGCGTGCCATGGCGTCCATCAAGGAATTCTCGAGCGCATGGCCAAGGTGAAGCACACCCGTCACATTTGGTGGCGGCATCACGATGGTAAACGTTTGATGAGTATCGGACGTCGGACGTCGGACGTCGGGTGAGAAAACCCCTGATGTTAGCCACATTTGATAGATCTGATCCTCCACCAACGTCGGCTCGTACGCCTTTGCCATGTCTTTTGCCATATGATGAAGAGATTGTAATGGAAAATAGAAAATTATAAAAGAAAAGTGGCAAAAGTGAAAACTTGCCAAAGCTTAGCTTTAACAGTTAGAACTTCGAAGATCTTGAGGAGATCGGCAGCGATCCGGACGGTTCCCGCTCCGGCATTCATAAGCTTGCGGATGTCTTGCTAGCGGCAAGGGAGCAACGCCCAGATGAATTGGATCCCGCAATTATCACACTGATTCTTGAAACATGCTTGACGCAGTTACGCGCGGCCGATACGCTCACTCCTCATATCCAATCGCATCTGCATGTCCTTGGCGCTTCACACC
>CAYHKX010000062.1:0-4684 GCA_964357305.1 uncultured Gammaproteobacteria bacterium
GAGCGATGTATGGCGTTCTCGGCGCCGCGAATCCGTTCATTTTGCAGTTTTTCGCTGGTGTGGATGTCGATCTTGTGCAGTACTTCGTTGAAAATGCCCTAGTGATCTTTGGCGGCCAGTTCCTCGGCCTCTCCCTTGTCGGTCTCGTTACGACGGCGGTTGCCATGCAGAAATATTTGAGAGTCTAGGTGTATTGGAGAGCGTGGTGGTTGTTTGTTTGCGAGAAAGGAGTTTTTCGGGCATACTCCGAACGTTGCGAGAAGTATTCCGGGATCGTCTAACGGCAGGACAGCGGCCTTTGAAGCCGTGAACCGTGGTTCGAATCCACGTCCCGGAACCATCACGACCTGTTCCTACAGACCGGAACAGGGGGTGACCAAGAAAACCCGCCTCCCTTCATTGGGGTGGCGGGTTTTCGATTTGGGTTATGGACATCAATTATGATAAAGTTCAGCAATTCTCGCCTCTACTGACACTCGAATTTTTGCCTAAAAACTATGGAAGGAATGCCTCATCGAAAACCCGACTCCCCCGAGAATCGCAAAGATGCCGTGGGAGAGCTGCATAGATTTCTCCGAAACACAGGACTCGAGCAGCCTGATACCTCAAAACGCGTAGAATGGATGAAGACCACAAGCCCTGATAAGCTCGTGGATGTACTTAGTGTCATGAATGGGCTCTTGCGAGGTGAAGAGAAGTTTCAACGGTGGGAAGGGAAGGCGGTAAAATCAGTAGTGAGCATAGGCGGGAGTGCGGAGGCGGTAGACCTAGAGCCTCCCGAGCACGCTGAGCAAGAATTTACTGAACTTATTTTGAAGATTCAAACCGATGTTCAAGAGTCCAACATGCCCTTACAGGCTGCGAGATTGTACGTGGGGATTATTTTTTCTCACATGTTCCCTGATGGAAATGGGCGAACAGCGCGTAGTGTCTATAGTCTAATTAGGTACGGAAAAGTCCCCGACACAGATTCTTTCGTTAAACGTAGCAGTGAAATTCAACGATGCTCAGAAGCTATAAATGCTGGAGGAATCGCGCTTCTCTTTCAGAAAGAAGGGGTTATCGAGGGGGTAAACGACCCGTTTGACGAATATTATCTTACGAACGGAGGGGTCTCGATGGGCATGATGGATCATGTAAAATATCTTGCTGCAAGAAGAGTTCTTAAAGCTACACAGGAAACGGTTCCTGAAGTCATCGAGCTCACCAGTCTGACTTCAGAACAAAAAACAGGCTTCGATCGTGAGTATGCTGCGATTCGTAAAGAATTTTTTTGGATGATTCAAGAGTTAGTGAATCATTATACCCCCACGGTGCTTTCAATGCTTGAAGACGCTATCCCGGAAAGTGAAAGTGTGTCGTGAAGAAATATAAAATGAGTCGCTGTCTCAAATACCCTCATCAGCTACTGTCTCATTTGTCTCAGTTCTATCCGAAACTTGAAGAACGATTTCTTCGTCATGCGAACGGTCATGTTTTTCAACAAAAAGTCGGCTTCCGGTGAAACCTATTTTTTACGAAGCGTTTCTTCATCAACAAGATGCAACAAGGCGTGAACAATAGTTTAAAACGACCGCAGGTAAACGAGCGCTAAAGTTGATGATGAGGGAGCATTACGCATCACGACCTGTTCCTACAGACCCACCTTCGCTAAAGCTTCGGTGGGCAAGCCGGGACAGGGGGTGACCAAGAAAACCCGTACTCTTTATTGAATATGGGTTTTTGATTCGGGTAATTATTGGTATGCTACAAACAATATGCGTCACCTTTCGTCATCAGAAAAACAATGGATTACATCATTTCTTCTCTTTGACGCCCTGTTTTGGGTTTTCGTCATTAGAGGTTGCGCAATAAGTTCAGTTGTTTGTCTCGAGACTGCGAGCTTTGGCTCAGCATTGTTCTATTTACCTTTTTGGTTGCTTTCACCAGACTTTGGCTCCATTGGTGGTTATGCGACAGGTCTCGTCACGGGACCACTCATCGGTTTGTTGTGTCACGCGTTTCTGGGTTTTGGAATTGGATATTATTTACGCAAAAAATCAGTGCGGTGGTCAGTTTCTATCCCTGTAGCATTCGCCATTCTTTTCGTAGTTTTTGTAGTGTCAGTGAAGAGTGCAATTATAACGGGAATGTTTCGCTAGTTATTTTGTGACACTATGATACTGATTGGCATCCTCGATTTCATACAGCGCTTTATCGCTTGGACGAATCGGAAAGTCACCGTTCATTTTGAGCGTCCAGTTGTGATCGTAAAGAAATTCAGCAAAGACATACTTTTCGTCATACCAACAACAACGAAAACTAAAGTCGGAACGTGGTATCAGCCTATTGAATATGGCGATGTAAAAACTCAAGCAATTTTAGCTCAGGCAAGGACGATAAGCGCAAAACGATTAATTCGCATAATCGGCAATCTGTCACCAGAACAATTCCAGCCACTTATTAAAGGATTCGTTGCACTTATAAAAACGAATTCCCCGACGTGAGTCGAGGAATTCTCGGAGCTTCTTGCGAAGCCAATGTAATTAAAGAATCCCATGATCTGTTATTTTTTCAATCAATTTCTCATCGAACGGTTTACGCCGCCATTCGCTGCAGAAGCAATCTAGCTGTTTTATGGATTATGATTTTCGCTTTGGTTGTGCTTTTGTTACTATGCGTGTGTATGTCCAAGGTGGTGGTTGCACAGGGGAATAGTTCCTCGCAAGCAGTGCGGGTGGCGATTGAAGGTTTGGGTTTGGCGTTCGTCGATCTTGTGAAAGGCGCAACATCAATTTGCATTGTTTCGACTGCATCTCGTGATGCCACGCAGACCGTTATCGATGCGATTCTCTTTCACTGCCGCACTCCGATTCATGTCCTCGGACCCGACGATGAAACTGACGTGATTGAAGCGACGATCCCCAGGGAAGTCGTCGACAATGAGCAATCAGACGTCGGGGCGCTTCGCATGCCGATTCGTCGACCGCGCGCCATTGTTGATGCTGGCGTCGTCATCGCGCTCGCGCCGATGATTGCGAATAAGGATCAGCGGACGATGTTGAGTATTGAGCAATTTCTTTTTCAGACGTGGTACGTGCCGGAGCGTCGAACGCCAAGCGGGACCATTCGAACGCACGCCCCGTGGCTCGAGGGAACATTGCGAGATGTCGTTCTTGCCGATTTGTATGCTCAGCGACCAGCGACCCTCGTTTTTGTCGACGGCGCAGCGACCGCTGGTGTTGTTCTTGCCGGATTCGATGCGGTTGCGGTGGATTCCGTGGGTGTTCACATGAATGGCCTCATTCCGGAAGACGTTGGGTATCTCCGCACGCTCGCGGAACGCAACATTGGCGTTTGTACGCTCTCAAAGATTGATGTTCCTCTCGGCATCATTTCAAGGTAGAATCGGAGTATTCGAATTTTAAATCCGCTTACCTCAGTCATTGCGAGGAGAGTAATCGCAGCGAAGCAATCCAGGTGAACCGAGATTGCTTCGCTGCGCTCGCAATGACCGAGGGAATATGAGTTATGTCTACCTGTATTTTCCCTGGCAGATTTCAACCGTTTCACGAAGGGCACTTGCTTGTGGTGCAAGGCATGATGAATATTCATGGCAATGCGACAATTGTGATTTGTGACGGAAAACATGAATCTGGTGCGGATCACCCGTTTACCATCGCCCAACGCCGCGAAATGATCAGTGCTGCACTCCTTTCCGCAGATATCACCGAGGCGACCATTGCGGATGCGACCGATCGCGCAACGCACGACGAATGGGTGGACGCGGTGATGGATGTAGCTGGTCACCCGCAGGACCCATTGGTGTGGAGCGGAAGGGAAGACGTCCGTGCGATGTTTGAAGCCAGAAAAATTCCAACAAAAAAGATTGTTCCGGTGCCTGGCATTGACGGTGCGGCGATTCGTGCCGCAATTGCGAAGGGAGACATCAATTCGGTGCGTTCAAAAATCCCTGCCGGTGCAATCGATGTGGTGATGAATATCGCTTAATTTTTCTTGTATCCGCTAATTGCGCTCAGCACTTCGAGTGGGAGTGTGAATACCACCGTGTTCGATTGATCCGAAGAAATATCGTTGATGGAATTCAGTGTGCGGAGGTGCAGTGCGCCATTCGACCGTGCAAGAATCTCTGCGGCGCGCGCAAGATTTTCTGCCGCACTCACTTCGCCTTCCGAGTTAATAATAACAGCGCGGCGCTCGCGTTCGGCCTCGGCCTGCTTCGCAATGGTGCGAATCATGCTGTCTGGAAGGTTGATGTCTTTTAATTCAACAGATGACACCTCAACACCCCAGCCGCCGGTGGCTTGCTCAACAAGCTCTTCAATGCGCTTCGAGATTTGTTGGCGGTTAGAAAGGAGTTCGTCGAGCGTTACTTCACCAGCAACGTTGCGCATCGTCGTCTGTGCAAGCTGCAGTACGGCCCAGTGTACGTGTTCCACTTCGAGTACGGCCTTTGCTGGGTCGATCACCTTGTAGTAAATCACCGCGTTGATTTTTGCGGAAACGTTATCTTTCGTGATGGCGTCTTGCGACGGGACGTCGATCGCTTTTGTGCGAAGATCGATTTTTGTCATGGATTGAAATACTGGAACAACAATGCGCAATCCCGGGCCAACCATTCCAGTGAAGCTACCCAGGAGAAATATCAAGCCACGCTCGTATTGATTGCATTGCCGGAGTGAAA
>CAYHKX010000063.1:0-4677 GCA_964357305.1 uncultured Gammaproteobacteria bacterium
GCCAGTGGGCTGCGAACGGCGACGACTTGCTGCGCATCCTGCACTACCTCCCCGCAGATCCAGATTCCGCCTGCCCGGATGCGGACTGGGGCGGCGCACACGAGGACATCGATCTCGTGACGCTTCTCATGAGCGATACGGAAGACGGATTGTACGTTCAAACAGTTGATGACGTCTGGATTCCTGCGCGGGTGCCGCAGAACGTGGTCATGGTGAACACGGGCGAAATGATGACGCACATCAGCGGCGGTCACTTCCCGGCTACCACGCATGCTGTTCGCAAACCAACGGACCCCACAAGGCATCGGCGCAGTCAGGTCTACTTCAAGCATCCGCGACGTGACGTGATGCTGCAGTACCTCGCAGAAGCGCTCGGTCAGCCGATCGGGTCCTACGAGGAAATATGCGAAGGCTACGCGCTCTTCGAACGTCTCATCGAGAACGGCCAGTACGAGGGTCCGAACCCATACACGAAGACTGGACGGGACCCGTCCGTGCCTCCGCTCGTACGGCGCTGAGAGGAAAAAAACGAGAACGGCGCCGATCCAAGAGGAAGGCGCCGTTCATGCTGTTATGTGCGTTTCTTTGTTTTCGGAATACCAGACGCTTTCGATCGCAACACTCGGTGATACGCGCCGGCAAAACGGTGGGCCTCATCTCGGGCACGCTGGAGAATGTCTTTGCTCGACTCAGCGATGCGTCGAAGCTCGGCGTTACGCTCGTCATACACAAGTCTGTCTTGCTTTCGATCGAAACCTTTCGCAATACCGATGACTGGAATATCGATTCCAAGCTCGTTCATCACCTCGTTCACTCGATTCACCTGCCCTTCTCCCCCGTCGATAATGACGAGATCAGGCATCGGCCATCGCGAGTCCGATTTCGCCCGCGTTAACCGTCGCCGCATCACCTCCTCCATCGCGCCAACATCATTTGCGCCGTCGAAGCTTTTGATGCGAAATTTTCGATACTGCGCCTTACTCGGCTGACCGTTTTCGAAGACGACCATACTTGCGACGTTTGATGTGCCGCTGATGTTTGCGATGTCGTAGGCTTCGATACGGCCGAGGACGTTGATGTGGGGAGCGGACGTTGGACGTTGGGCGTCGGACGTTGTGGCTGCAAAGTCCCAGTCGTCATCGCGGGTGATGAGCGCAACATCATTGATATGTTCCAACGCTTCCACTTTGTTCCGGAGCTCGGCCGCGAGCTCGAAGTCCTTCGCAATTGCTGCGCGTCGCATACCGCGTCGCATACCGCGAACAACTTCTTCTTTCTTGCCGGAAAAAAACTGAATAAGCTGACGAATAATCTTGCGATATTCGGCTTTCGAAACCGCATTGGTACACACACCAGGACAACGGCCAATTTGTGCGTCGAAACATGCTCGTGGGAGTCTGCCACCACAAATACTCCATGGAATCGATCGACGAATGAGTTCAAGCGCGGTTCGCAATGAGCGACCGCTGATGTACGGGCCGAACACGGCAAGAAACTGACGCTTCGCCTTCGTCGACAATGTTTTTGAAAACGGCTTCACGCCCACACGCTCAAGATCGAGTCCACGCAACAATACAGGCTTTGGGAAATCTTCGTTCGTGATGCAGAGGTACAAAAAGCTCTTATCGTCACGCGATAAAATGTTGTACGGCGGTTGCTTTGTGTGAATCTGGTTTGTTTCGAGCACGAGCGCCTCAATGACGGTTGGCGTTTGAATGTAGTCAATCCGTGCGATGTGTGCGACGAGATCCGCAATACGCGCGTTGTGCGCCTTTGTGAAGTAGGACCCCACCCGCTTTTTCAAACTCGTTGCCTTCCCGATGTACAACAACTTCCCCACCGAATCCGAATACAAATAAATCCCCGGCGCATCGGGAAGCTCATGGTGAAGAATGGCAATCGAGGAGGGAATCATTGGGAAAGAATAGCTGAAACTAAAAGAATCATCTACTTCAGTCTTTGCAAGGAGAACGTAACCGTTCGATGAAGCAATCTAGGCCTAGATTGCTTCGCTACGCTCGCAATAACTAAAGATAACAGATGTTACCCAACAATCGTGAACGCCAAGATCGTCACAAAAAGACAAAACGCGAGGCCAACAACAATTTGGGGAATGCGAAGGCTTTGCTTTGAAAGTTCAGCACTCATCCGCGCACGCTCATAGGCGATGATCAAAGAAATTGCCACGATGGATGCAAGAATACCTCCGGAAATATTCAGCACGGTAATCATGGATGTTGCGCCGAACAGTATCAACAGGAACGGCACGGACATCGTGAACACCCAAGAAGGGACGAATCGCAAACGGAGATCATACAAATACGTGTTCGTCAGTGCCGTCGCGAGGTTCATGAACACCGAAAGCACAATGAAAAGCGCAATGACATTCGCAAGAAGGTACATGTTGTGCCCGAGGGCATTTTTCAATCCTTCAATCGCGTTTTCCGTCGTGGAGGTTCCCGTCACCCCAAGCACCGCCGTCACAAACACCGCGTACACCACCGCAACAATCGCTACGGCTTTTCTCACCACCATCGGCAATGTCGACGATGCGCGGCCAAGAAAATCTCTCGCTTCTGGAACGGCAGAAATACCAAAAAACGCAAACACCATAATGCCAAGCGCGGTCCCGAAATGCTCTGGCGCGTACCCAGAAAAATTCGACCAGTGAATGGACGGTACCGCGAATGCGGAAAGGATTGCGAGCAAGCTCAAAAATGTGGGGAGTAAGAACCGCTGAATTCGAGCAACACGTAACGATCCGCCAACCGTTGCCACCGACCCGAGCACAAAGAACGCGATCATCGCCAAGAACGGCGTCATGGGCATGAACGAAAACGTCACCACACGCAAAAACTGTCCTCCAAACAAACAATACGCAAGAAGCGCTCCATACATACTCCCAATACATGATGCGCTCGCAACCCACGTCCCAAACACACCGAGTTCTCGTCCAACCACGTGAATGAATCGTGCTTTTCCGCCACGCGCCAGCACGAGATCCGCATACAGCTCAAGTAACACCGCATTCACCACCCCAACAAGGAGTATGGCCGCAATACCTAACGCAAATCCCACCTGCGCTACGGCATACGGCAACGCAAGCATCCCGACCCCAATCATCGTCCCGACCATCGCACGGGTAGCACGAGCATTTCCGGCCGAAATATGCAACATAATTGCACGCAGTATATCACGCAGTGTGTTATCCCCCTTCCGCCCACACACTCTCCCCTTCCACACGTTTCCGTCGTCCCTTAAGATACCCCCATATGGTCGACGGTGGCCGAATTCCTCCGCATAATCTTGAAGCGGAACGCGCCTTGCTTGGCGCGCTTTTGCTTGATCAAGACGTGCTCCTCAAAATTGGCGATACATTGCGCAGTGAAGACTTTTACAAGGATTCGCATCGATTAATGTACGAAACAATGCTTGAGCTCGTGGACCGTCACGAACCGATCGACGTACTCACGCTCGGGAATCGATTGGAGGAAAAAGGCGTGCTGAAACAAATCGGTGGACGTACCGCGCTCGTGGAACTCACCAATGCCACAAGCACCGCAGCACACGTGGCGCACCACGCAGAAATTGTGGCAAAGAAAGCGGCGCTCCGTCGTTTACTCTCAGCAGCACGTGATATTACGGATCTCGGGTTCGATGAATCACAAGACGTCGACGTGCTGCTCGACGAAGCGGAGCGCCGACTCTTCAACGTTTCCCAAAACTTCATTAAGCAATCGTTCACGCCGCTCCACACACTCCTGACGGAAGCGTTTGATCGTATTGACGAGCTCCACAAAGAGAAAGGCAAACTCCGTGGCGTCGCGACGGGTTTTACCGGTATCGATAATTTGCTTGCCGGATTACAGAACTCGGACCTCATCATTCTCGCCGCGCGTCCGTCTGTTGGAAAAACATCGTTCGCCATGGACATTCTCCGCAATGTTTCCATGCGCACTGGGAAGCCTGTGGGGTTCTTCAGTTTGGAAATGTCCAAGGAACAGTTGGTCGATCGTATGATTTCCGCAGAAGCGAACGTTGACTTGTGGAAATTGCGTACCGGTCGGCTTTCAGAACACGCGGATGACTTTCCGCGCATTGGTGATGCGCTTGGTAAACTCGCCGAAGCGCCAATTTTTATTGACGACTCACCAATCGCCACGATCATGAGCATTCGAACAAAGGCCCGTCGCCTCCAAAGCGAGCACGGGCTCTCCATGATCGTGATTGACTACTTACAGCTTATGGAGGCGCGAAAGAAAACCGATAATCGCGTGCAAGAAGTTGCGGAAATTTCTCGCGGCTTAAAACAGATCGCCCGCGAACTAAACGTTCCAGTGCTCGCACTTGCACAGCTTTCCCGTGCGGTAGAAATGACCAAACCAGCCATTCCAAAGCTCGCGCACCTTCGCGACTCTGGAAGTATTGAGCAGGACGCGGACGTCGTGATGTTTCTCTATCGCAAAGCCGCGGACCGAAACTATCAGCCAGAAGAACTGACACCAGAAGAAAAAACGCGTGCAGAAGTGCACATCGCGAAACATCGTAACGGGCCAACGGGTATGGTGCCGCTTTTTTGGGACGCAACGCATGCGTCCTTTAAGAACCTCGACACACGCAGTATGGGTATGGGTGCTCCGACGTCCGACGTCCGACGTCCGACGTCCGACACCGGCC
>CAYHKX010000064.1:0-4676 GCA_964357305.1 uncultured Gammaproteobacteria bacterium
TTTGTACGTAAACCATGCGCAGGAACGATTACATCGTATTACCGACAGGTATCTTCGTGAATACTTCATTGATGAAGTAAGTGCCGTCCGTGATCTTGACGTCTTTCACTCAAATGCACCGTTAATCAATTACGGCCAACAATGGTCCGGCGCGTATCCATTTCACATTGTGTGTGATGGGATGCACCGTATTGATTACGCCGTTGAAACGTTGAACGAGCCAGTTCATGTCATTCTTGTTGAGCCTGGAGAAGATTCGCTCATCCCATATTACGCATTTCCAATGCCATATCACCCAACAATTCGGCTCTCAAGCAAACTTTCAGAAAAAATGTATCCACGGCTTGAGAGCGATAAAGTGAACCTGTTTAATGACTTTCTAAAAAAAGTTTTGCATTACGATTGGTCGCCAGCCGGATTCAACATCAGTAAGCTGCGCAGTAATGTAGAGATTTTCTAGCTATGGACGTTGCGCTCCGCAATCGGCTCACCATGAATCTCGAGCGCTGTATTCGCAAGGTTTCAGAGCCGCTCCGTATGTCATCGATTGCCCTATCGACTTCTGGTGCAATCTATGACGGCGCACTGATCGGTTCGGATACCAATCTGCTCACGATTTCTTCAGAACAGGTTGCGCTTAGTATGGCGACCGCGGTTCAGGATTATGGTATTGAGAAGGTCATCACGATGACGACGGGGAGCGCGCTCGAACTCCAAACACCGCTTACAATAAAAATACTCGTCGATCACGCACTTCGTACGAATCGTGGTATCGCCTACTCGATCGTGAACCAAGACAGCGAGATATTGTTCGATATTCATGACGTACGGCGCGCACTACCATTCTACAATCCTGCGCCAATTGTGCTCGCAAAAGTCGCGACTGCGGTGATGACACCAAATGTGATACAAGCGGGGTTGGATGATGTTGTCGCGTTAAAACAATGCGCGATTGAGGGAATTGACCGAAATTTTCCACTGTACGATTCCGCGTCCGGATATGGCGCAGCGGTAATGACGTCGTCTGGGAGGATATTTTTCAGCGGACAGTACTCAAGTCCGGATAAGCGACTAGGTGTTCATGCGGAAATGAACGCAGTATTGTGCGCGGTAATGGCGGGGGAGATGGATATTGTTCGCCTTGGCGTCGTATCGTCGAAGTTTAAGGATGAGCCGTGCCAGATGTGCGGATGTTGTCGGCAGTTTTTTGCGGAGATGTGTGTAAAGTGGAAGATCGATCCAGATATTCATTGTTTTGCGCTGGAGTCCGATGTATCGGCACTATGGAAACCAAACGCGTACCTTCCGGCAACGTGGACCAGTAAAAAATGGTAAATATGAAATCAACAACATTCCCAATGGTTGAGGCGATTTTGCTCTTGCCGGAAGAAGGTGAGAGAGGATCGGTCGGCATTTGTTCAAACACCACGGCGCCAGGACAAGTACTCAATGAACTGCCGGAACCTCTACGAGCATCCGTTGCGGTGATTGGTCCCCTCATTGTGAGCCGGGACGGAACAGAGCGTATGATCATTAACGCACTTGCGCACCCAACGCTCCGATTCCTTGTGCTGTTCTCGGAAGAATCGACGACGTTTGTGCCAAGCACGAATTTGCTCCTCGCGTTGATGGATGGATTCGATGAAACAAAAACAGGGAACTACATCCAGGGTGGCCTTGCCGCTTCGGCGCATTATCCAAGTATTACCAAAAATATTTTTACGGCGTTTTCAGAGGCCGTCATTGTGCTTCCCGCGTACATGCCAAAGCACGTGGATGGCAAAGCGGTTATTACGCGGTATCTTGATTGGGTGAAGCCAAAAGTGAGCGCGGCAGTGCACGAATGTCTTGTTGCGCTGTATAGCAAGGACAAGATTTATTACGACAGTTTAAAGAAACTCTTGACGCTCCTTGGCAACGAGCCTGCGCTTGCGAAACGCGAAACGTTGCTTGACGCAAAAGACTTCCAGCACCTCCAGCCGCCGAAAATTGTGTTGGAATATCCGCCAGTAACGTTCGCGGTGCCATTTGCCGTTGAACGCAAGGGGGCGATGATCAGTGCAAGACTCAAATTCCGCGATCGAGTTTTTGCGCTTGAGAGCAATGATCCATTTCTTCTCGCCTATTCACTCATGGTGCATCTTGGCGACGATAAACGTCTTTTCTCACCGCGTGATCAACTGCTCTTTGGTGCTGAGCTTGGCCGCGTAAGTACGGAAGCCGTTAACGATCTCAAAGTCGATTCGTTTGTGCGATCAATAGCAATCGAAGGCGGGGAAGTCGTGCCGATTCAGACGCAAACGACGTTGAAAATGGACACGCGGTACTACTACAAAGTGAATGCAAAGCAGGGAAAAATCTCGGTGATGTGTTTAGCGTTCGACGTGTGCGAATCTGTATTTGAGCTGATTGCCGAACATCCGTCTGTGGTGATTGATCGTTTGGTGCGCGAAGGGCGATTCGAGAACTATCCGATGGATATTTTGCATCGTATCGATGTAGGGACGCAGATCGGTCGCGCGGCAATTGCGGCGAAGCTTGGGTACTCGTTCATTCAAGATTTCGCGGCGATTTTCAAAATAAATACGTCGATTCTCCCAAGCGTTACCGTTGACAGCGACTCGTTTCTCGATGTGCACAAGGGTGTGATTCGTCGAATTTACACGGAAGGAATTACGGAGGAACATGGCGATCCGTGGAAGGGTTTGGCGCGAACGGCAAGCGTGCTTGCGATTTACAGAAATGCCGAGGTTGCACTACGGGAAATGCCGGCGCTGTATAGGCAGGGGGATCAGGATCCGGCGATGGTGCGAGCGAAGTACAAAGAACAGCTGTTGCGTTTCGATCACGACGGAACATATTCGTATGGCGAGCGAACGCGAACGTATTTTGGGTTTGATCAGCTCGCGAAGACCATTGAAATTCTCAAGGCCAACGCCTCGCGCGCAACGTTGATTCAGCGGTTCGATCCCGCGAAGGACATGTCAACGAGCATTGACCCAGACACAGGGAAGGAAAAGTTCACGCACGATCCGTGCCTCACGCACGACATCTATTTCACGCACGGAGGGAAGCTTCACGTATTCCATATTGCTCGCGCACACAACGCGGTGAATGCATATCCGGAGAACGTCTTCGGCCTTTTTGACGCGTACGACACCACAATTTCGGAAGCAGTGGGCATGCCAATCGGCGACGTTATGATGCTTTCGAATCGTGCGAATATTTTGCTCCTTACCGAGGAACAGCGTGCGAAAAAGATTCTTGCCGAGCCTTCAAAGCCGGTGGGGGAGGTTGATGCGCGCGTTGGTCCGGAGGTTATTGGTGACGGCGGAGGTACTTGTACTGGTGCGGTTGCTCTGTCGATTACCGATCTTCGAGAGCGTCATGATCGCCCGCAACATGCATCTCTCGATGCACTTGAATCGTATTGTGGTATCGATACTGTCGAGAAAGCGATTATGTATTTGGCAAGTAAGGGATCCATGCACAATAACATCACGCTGTCCGAATACATTCCAGGAAAGACGGATGCACAAGCCGATCAGCTCGCATTTTTACAAACGAATGTGTTTGGCAAAAAAGTGTACGTCACCATGGTCTTCATGAACCACTCCTTGAGCGCACAAGAAACCGATCGCGCGATTGCGGAGTATATTGCTACACGCTTGCGTGAGCAACTGGGTGATGGTGTTGGCCTCGGTCAGCTGACGTATTACTCTGTAGCGCACACGGTATGACGTTCGAAAGCTATCGGATTATCGGCTTCGATCTCGACCAGACGTTGTACGAAAAGTCTTCAGAGATTGATGAAAAGATTCAAGAATATTTGTATGTCCGTATTGCGGAACGATTAGGTACTTCCGAAGCGGAGGCTCGGGATCGGTTTTCTGCCCTGTATCAGAATGGTCAGGGCTTGAGCGGCAGCCGAACGCTCGTAGCACTGGGATTCGAGAGGGACGACGCGGGGAATATTGTCCAAGAGGCGCTTGAACGGGCGAATATCGACGAGTTCTTAGTACCGAACCCAGATACAATAGCGTTTCTTCGTCGATGTACCGAGTGCTTCGATGCGGTTGATCTCATTACCGGGTCGTCACGTGACATTGCAAAACGAAAGCTTGAAAAGCTCCAGATTCCAATGGAACTTTTTGGTACATGTATTACCGGTGACGATGCATCAAAGTCCGATGGCGCCGCGTATCGCCGCTGGCTCGGAATATACCCGGATCGTTCAGCGATTGAATTTTTGTATGTTGGCGATCGGCCGTCGTCAGATTACGAAGCACCGAAACTGCTTGGAATCCAATCGGTTCTTGTGAATGTGGTGAATGTAAAGGCGGAGTGCCCGCAGTATCCGTCGATCGCCGCGCTTGCTGCTGCGATATTTCCCAATTGATTCTAGACTCTGCAGACATCACTTTCACACCCAGGATCGACCGGAGCAGGGAAGTGCTTCGCGAAGAATGCATCGATGGTGGACCGATCGTCGGTCGGTGCAACAATCTTCAGCATTGGATGGTTTAGTGCTGCGCCAAAGATCGCGGAGCCACCTTCCGCGATGAGTACAACAGGCTTACCGTACTTTTCGAGAGCGATTGTCGCCGCAAACCATGCTCCGGGATTTTCGGCGCCTTCTACAATAACCCCGTCAGCACTGAGAATAGCGTTTTCGA
>CAYHKX010000065.1:0-4656 GCA_964357305.1 uncultured Gammaproteobacteria bacterium
GAAGAATGTTGTGAGTTTCTATGGACTCTACAAAGAGCACGACGACGGTCGCGAGCCATCGAATGCTCACGTACTCGACCAATGGATCACTGCACGTTTGCGGGAAACGTTAGCAATCGAGACTGCCGCAATCGAACGCTACGATCTTTCGGACGCATCGCGTTTGTTGCAGTCTTTTGTGACCGATCTTTCTACATGGTACGTGCGTCGATCGCGAGATCGGGTAAAAGAGGCGGGGGAAGATCGTGCCGAAGCGCTCGCGACGCTTCGTTCCACTCTCATCACGTTCTCAAAAATGACTGCGCCATTCATGCCATTCTTGGCCGAAATGATGTATCGCGATGTTACTGGCGCCGCAGAGTCTGATTCGGTACACCTTCAGATGTGGCCTCAGATTCTGGACGACGCCCGACGCCCGACGCCCGACGTCCTCCACCACATGGGTCAAGCTCGTGCGATTGTTTCTCGTGTCATGGAAGTTCGAGAAAACACTGGCCGTTCGGTGAAGCAGGCGCTGGGATCTATGACGATCACAACGCCGAGCGGCGTCATCGACGCAGTAATCCTCGCGTTTATTCTTGATGAAGTAAACGTGAAGACCGCGACGGTGCAGAAGGGTGCCGAGCTCGCCGTCGATGTCGATACGAACCTCACACCAGAACTCATTCGTGAAGGCATGGCGCGTGAAGTGACCCGACGGGTGAATGGGATGCGTAAAGATTCTGGGCTCACCATTGCGGACCGCATTGCACTTACCATTGATTCGGATTCCGACGAGGTGAAGACGATGTTTGCGGAATTCGGTGCATCAATGCAATCAGATACGTTGTCATCATCGATTGCGCTCGGATCAATTCCAGAACGCGCAATCGTAATCTCGTTCCGTGTCGCAGAACAGGATGTGACAATTGGGTTTGTGCAAATGCAGACACATAAAAACTCCCTCGGTTGATGGGGTTTTTGCGTCTCCAGAACGGTCAAAAATTCTCTTGCTAAAGCTAAGCTTTAACAACAATATCTTCGCTAATATTAGCCATTTTGCTTGACAAAAGTCATGTTTTGTGGCATAGTAGACATATGGACAGTCGTGCCTAGGAATGGTTCGACCAGAAGCCCCCGTGCAAACGGGGGTTTTCGTTTGCGTTACAATAGGCACATGTCTCTCGATCCACTGACCAGCGTACTCATTTGTCCAAAGAACGACGTGGAGTCCCGCGAAATTATAAAAATCGCGGAGGCGTTTACTGTTCCAACGATTATTTCCAAACAGCCGCACGGTGCCACACTCGACATGGAGCTGAATGTGATTGGGCGGATTCGGGAGACGAACCCAATTGCGCACGATATTGTTATCGTAGAGATGCCGAGCCCGGCAACAGAGGATAATCTTCGTGAGCTCGGATTCGACGTGCACATTGTGGATCATCATCGGTATGAAGCGTATGACCGAATGAGGCCGGAAAGCTCTCTAGAGCAATTTCGGAAATTATTCGCTATCGATGACGTGGCGCTTTCCATGATGGGGTTTGATCCCGTGCTCGTGCGTGGCGTTGGGCTGATCGACCGTGGGTTTGTGTGGGAGCTCACAAAAGAACATGTTTCGGATTCGGATCGAAAGCGGATGTTGGCGTATTACCGCGAGGAGACGAGTAAGCTGAGCACGAATCGTCGTGAAGAAGAAGCAGAGGCAAAAAAAGCGTGGAAGCAGAAGCAGCGCGACGGCGACGTGATTGTGGTGCATTCGGATGTGGCAGATTTAAGTATTCGCGACGCAATTTCTTTTTTAGTCGCGGAAGAATACTCTATGCCTCCGGTGGTACTTATTTATCAACCAAATCGGGTCGTCTACATGCAAGACACCCCGACTGCCCTCACGCTCCAAAACACGTTTGGTGGGTTCACGTTTGGACAAGATACATGTTGGGGTCGTCCATTGAAGGACGGCGAATTACCGAGTGTCGAGGAGGTGCTTGCTGCACATCAGTTGGCGTTAGTGACGGGAGGGGTGAAATCTGAAGTTTACGCGTGTTAATGGCTTTTGGTATGAAGAGCGAAGACATTATTGAACACATGTTTTCTGATGGACGAATCCAGGCTGCACGCACTGCTGTTGATACCGCGTGTGTAGCGATTCCGATGATTGCACGGCTAAAAACAACGCCACAAACTGCGCCAGAGCATGCCGAAGGCGATTGGGTTACCGATCACCTCGTGCGCATGTTTGTTGTAATCGATGCTATTGAGCACGGAACATCATTTTCGCAATGCGAGGATATCGGAACTGATCAAGTCGTTTGCCTTGCACTTGTTGATGCCGAGTATGCCATTCGTTCATCGCCGAACATGTTTCGGGCGTTTGCGTTGATGCATGCCATCGCAAAGCCTGATCGGTTACTTTTGGTGGCGGAGCCTGGAACGGTGGGGGAGAAAGAGGGGTTTGCGCGAGGCATAAAACGATCAGAGCCGTATTCGACTGTGCCTGAACGTGTACGGTTCGATACATTGCGTCGCGCTGGCCGCGCAGAAGGAATCGTTGCCACGTTTGATGACGCGGATTGCGCCGTCATCGCACCGCAATATGCAGAAGCGCGGGAGGCAATTGTGAAGCATTGTGGACTGGAGAATGCCTTTGTGAAATTTGTCACTGAGCTATGCTGGAGTCATGGTGACGTTGGACGTTTTTTTCAAATATCGGGAAATGAATCGGCGTTCGTGACGTTCCCTGCGCGTGCTGGACGGGCGGGGATCAATGTAGAGAAATATCTGGATGCGCTCCTTGCGATTGCGTTGCTTTGTCATGATATAGGTCGTATTAGTTCTACACGACCTCCTGCACTTCACACGTTCCACGAATTTGCACTCGCCGAATACGTCGTCATGCCGGAACGTCACGCGGCGCGAGAGGCTCGTCAACGGCACGCACAGAAGCTTCGGGTGAAGGCGATTTTGGCTGAAGCGGGGCTCGATCCTGAAGAATTGTTCAAGCAACTCGGGGTTGGGTTCGGGCCAGAACGAGGTGAAGTGATGCATCGAGTGTATGCGGTGATTCGGGGGGAAACGGACGCATCATCCTTTGCTGTGCACGCAATATCGATCGCAGACCGGTCGCACCGTGCTGCAGAACTCCTCGCGAAGGAGGGGCTTTCGGTGTAGGATGAAGGGCGTAGTGTGTAGTGTGTAGTGCGTAGGACGTAGGGCGTTGTAACTGCATCTGAATAGGCAGGGCTCCCACGCCCCGTCAGTCATCCTGAACGTAGTGAAGGATCTTTCTATGATCGCATTTCTTGAAGGCGTTGTTGCAAATCACGAATCTGATGGTGCACTCCTCGCGGTTGGCGGTATTGGCTATCGGATTTTTTGTGGTCGAGAAGTTGCAGAAGTTGGGGAACGTGCAAAATTTTGGATTACTGAAGTAATTCGGGAGGATCGACATGATTTGTATGGGTTTCTTCGTCGCGAAGAGCAGGCCCTGTTTGAACAACTGATGAGCGTCTCTGGCGTCGGCCCCAAGCTCGCGCAAAAGATTTTATCTTCTAGCACTGTTGAAAACATTGTGCAGCGCATCCAGGGCGGCGATATTGATATGCTCACGAGCATTGGAGGAGTTGGGAAGAAGACGGCGCAGAAAATCATTCTCGATTTGAAGGGCGTGCTCGTCGCGCTTGGAGCAGAGAAGGGAATTACACGGTCGGACGTGACGGATGCGCTCGAGAGCCTCGGGTACTCGAAAGCCGATATTGCCGAAATCGCGCAAGACATTGTTGGCGAAACGACAGAAGCGAAAGTAAAATGTGCACTGAAATTGTTATCGCGCCACGTATGATGACGGAACAATCATGGAACGATCTCGTACGCAAACATGCTGTCGCTAGTGGCACGTTTATGCATTCCTGGGCGTGGGGTGAGTTTCAGAAATCGCAAGGGAGAGAGGTGAGAAGGATTTTTGTTGGGGGAGAGGGCACAGTGATCGCACAAGCAATCAAACTCGATGCGCCTCTCGACATCCGATACTGGCTCGTGCCGAAAGGGCCGCTGGGTGATGCGTCACCAGAATTTATGCAATCGATGCTTGTCAAAGATCTCACTGGGGTCGATTACATCCGCACCGAGGCCGCAGTGCGACTGCCGAAGACCATCGGCGCGAAAGAGATGCATCCTAAAACAACGCGTCTCATTGATCTTTCCAGTGGGTATGACGCGGTCGCTGATGATTTCAGTACTCGCGTACGGTATAATATACGATTGTCAAAAAAGAAGAGTGTGGTGTGCGAGTTTGTCGGCCTTGATCGGTTCGACGAATTTGTAGAGCTCATGAAACAGACCGCGGAACGCGACGCATTCTCGTTGCATGAGATGCGCTACTATCGCGCCATGCTCGAATCCCTCCAAGGAGCTCCGGAGTGTTCTGCAAAGCTCGCAATTGCGTCAAAAGACGGAACACCACTTGCCGCAACACTCACTATTGATTCCTTCGGAACCCGAACGTATCTTCACGGCGCTTCTGGGAACCAGATGCGTGAGCTTAAGGCGACACATGCGCTTCAAGATTTTGTCATTCGTGACGCGATTGGTGCTGGTATGTCGAGCTATGATTTTTGGGGCATTGCTCCAGACGACGCATCGAAAAATCATCCCTGGGCCGGCATCACCGAATTC
>CAYHKX010000066.1:0-4554 GCA_964357305.1 uncultured Gammaproteobacteria bacterium
TAAATCGCAAGCTCAGCGAGTGCACGCGAAAGCACCACCGTCGAGTCCAAGTGAGCGAACGTGGTTGCTGGTGCTGGATCCGTCAAGTCATCCGCCGGCACGTACACGGCTTGAATTGAGGTGATTGATCCCTTTGTTGTAGACGTGATCCGCTCCTGCAGTGCACCCATTTCGGTTGCAAGATTTGGCTGATACCCCACGGCAGACGGAATGCGACCGAGCAGTGAAGACACTTCCGATCCGGCCTGCGTAAAACGGAAAATGTTGTCGATAAACATGAGTACGTCCCGACCTTCATCGTCGCGGAAATATTCTGCGAGGGTGAGTCCGGTCAGTGCTACACGCGCACGTGCTCCCGGCGGTTCATTCATCTGGCCGAACACAAGCGCCGTCTTGTCGAGCACACCTGACTCTTTCATTTCCATGTATAAATCGTTTCCTTCACGCGTACGCTCACCAACCCCAGCAAAAACAGAATATCCGCCGTGTTCCTTCGCGATGTTATGAATAAGTTCCTGAATCAACACGGTCTTTCCCACGCCAGCACCCCCAAAAAGACCAGTTTTTCCACCTTTCAAAATCGGACAGATAAGGTCGACAACCTTAATGCCCGTTTCAAACACCTCAGCTTTTGTTGATTGCTCAATAAAAGCTGGCGCTGGTCTGTGAATAGGATCTTTACGAACTTCTTCGGCAACACCAAGTCCGTCAATCGGATTTCCCGTTACGTCGAACATACGACCAAGCATCTTCGGTCCGACGGAAATGCTGATCGGCTTACCAGTATCCATTACCTCTACGCCACGCGTGAGTCCATCCGTGGTCCCCATGGCGATTGTGCGAACAATGCCGTGACCCAAATGCTGCGCGACTTCGAGCACGAGCGTGTTCTCGCCGTGCTTCACCGTGAGCGCATTCATGAGTGCGGGAATTTCCCCAGGAAAGCGGACGTCCACGACAGCTCCAATGATTTGTGCGATTTGTCCTTGCATATGTTGGTTATGAGAGTGCCGCGGCACCGCTACTAATTTCTGCAATCTCTTGCGTGATTCCGGCCTGTCGAACCTGGTTATACGTAAACGTCAGTGATTCCATCATGTCTCGCGCACTGTCCGATGCGTTCTTCATCGCCAGCATTCTTGCGGCATGTTCAGACGCACTGGACTCGAGCAACGCTTGGTAAAGCGCTGTCATCACGAGCCGTGGAATCATTTGCGACAAGAGTTCGCTTGCGTTTGGTTCCATGGTGTATTCGGTCACACCGAGGGAATCGGACGTTGGACGTTGGACGTTGGACGTCGATCCGTACGGAAGGACGATCTGCGCAGTTGGCGTTTGTGTAACGCCGCTAATGAAATCGGTGTAAAACACCTGCACACGCCGATACGTTCCGCCAGTGAAACCGTCTAGTGCCATGCGCGCCACTGGAAGAATATCTTTATACTGCGGCGCGTTTCCGAGTCCGGTAAAGCTGGCAATAACGTTGAATTTTAGCCGCTGCAACACATCACCCCCACGCTTCCCAACAGCGATGACGTCCACATCACCCATCTTACGCATCGCATCACGTGCAAACTTCACCATGTTCACGTTGTACCCTCCAGCAAGACCACGATCCGATGTGAACATAATAACGAGATCTCGCGTGCCCTTCCCTGGTTTCAGCAATTCGTGTTCAACCTTCGCGCTCTTTGCCATCACTACCTCAATTGTTTCCTTCGCGAGTCGAACGTACGGCCGACCCCTCAAGGTCGCCGCGACGGCTTTACGCATTTTACTTGCAGCCACAAGTTCCATGGCTTTCGTAATCTTGCGCGTGTTTTTCACCGACTTGATTCGGGATGTAATGAGTTTTCTGGATGCGGGCATAGGTGAAGGACGTAGGTCGTAGGACGTCGTGCGTAGTGGGAAGCCGGAATGGCTACGTTCTACGCACTACAGCCTACGCACGAAATGTCCCTAAGAAATCCTTAATCGTCGCTTCAAGTTTCGTTTTCACGTCACCAGATACATCGCGAGACTCAAGGATGGATTTCAACACCTCTGCGCCAGACGAGTGCATGTAGCGCAGACATTCTTCTTCAAACCTCCCGATCGAGGTGACGGGAATCGCGTCCAGCATGCCGGTATTCAGCGCGAAGATCACCACCGCTTGTTCCGCAAAGTTCATCGGCGAGTATTGCTTCTGCTTCATGAGCTCCATGGCACGTCGACCACGTTCAATTTGGTTCTTTGTTGCTTCGTCGAGATCTGTGGCGAATTGTGCGAACGCTTCAAGCTCGCGGAACTGTGCGAGATCCACCTTCAACGTCTTTGCGACGTTCTTCATCGCCTTCGTTTGTGCTGCCGAACCCACACGAGACACCGAAAGACCAACGTTCAACGCTGGGCGCTGGCCGCGATAGAACAAGTCCGTTTCCAAATAAATCTGACCGTCCGTGATGGAGATCACGTTCGTCGGAATATATGCGGACACGTCTCCGCCTTGCGTTTCAATAATCGGCAACGCGGTGATGGATCCTCCGCCGTGTTCTTCGTTCAATCGTGCTGAACGCTCGAGTAAACGGGAGTGCAAATAGAACACGTCGCCCGGATACGCTTCACGTCCTGGTGGACGTCGGAGCAACAGCGAAATTTCGCGATATGCCCACGCATGCTTGCTTAAATCATCATACACAATAAGCACATCCTCACCCTTTGCCATAAAATATTCAGCAATCGCGCAACCTGCATACGGTGAAAGGTACTGCAGTGCGGCACTATCGGAAGCACCAGCAAGCACAATAGTGGTGTAGTCCATTGCGCCAGATTCTTCCAAACGTGCCTTGATCTGTGCAATTTTGGATTCTTTTTGGCCGATCGCAACGTAAATACATTTTACATTCTCACCGTTCTGGTTAAGAATCGTATCGATCGCAATAGCGGTTTTTCCAGTTTGACGATCACCAATAATGAGCTCGCGCTGACCACGACCGACGGGAATTAATGCATCAATTGCTTTAATACCCGTGTGCATTGGCACGGAAACAGATTTACGCGTCATGACACCTGGCGCCACCTTTTCCACCGGTACCATACTTTTCTGAGAAAATGCACCTTTCCCGTCCAACGGAACACCAAGTGGATCAACAATACGACCAACAATTGCGTCGCCAACCGGAATAGACAAAATACGTCCCGTGGACCTCGCGGTGTCCCCCGCCTTCACACCAATTGCGTCACCCAAAATAATTGCACCAATCGTTTCTTCTTCAAGGTTCAACGCCACACCGAACACGCCATTACCGAAGTCGATCATTTCTTGGCTCATGATTTTGCCGAGACCCGAAAGGCGCGCGACGTTGTCCGAAACACTCATTACGGTGCCAACACGTTCTTCATGTGCTTCCGCTTTGAATGCGTCGATGCTTTCGCGAAGGACGGCAATGATGTCAGCTTTCTTTGTAGTCATAGGGGGGAATTTAGTGCGTAGGGCGTTGTGCGTAGTCGCTACAGAGACCTTTCTAAGTGGAGTTTTAAGCGCTGTAAACTTCCTGCCACTGAGGCGTCGATACGGCGATCGTCAATGCGGATCACTACACCGCCCATGAGTCGTTCATCCACGCGCTCGACGATATCTGCGCCTGGTGCTGCAGCCTCAATGCTCCTCCGAAGCGTTGCAGCTAACGGATGCGCGGAAACAATGGTGATGTTCGCCGCGCCGTACTTCCGTTTCCATGCACCGTGAATCTCGTACTCAATGTCACGCCACCGGTGCATCCATCCCTGCATCTTCAATTCCTGAACAAACGCGTCGATGATCTTTTTCAACTCGACACGCGTGACGTCTTCACATTGCGCCACAAGAAGATCAGCGAGTTTTCGATTTGAACGTGATGCCATATTATGTCAGCTTACGCACCACTTCTTCCGCAAGCGATTGCGACTTTTTTTGCGTCATGCCTTCCGTTGCAATCTTTGCAGCTGCACGCACAGCAATATCAATAATATTCTTGCGCATCTCGACGAGTGACGCTTCACGCTCTGCTTCAAGCTGCGCTTTACCGCGAACAATCACGCGTTCAACCTCACGCTTGGCAGATTCGATCATCTCGTTCTTTTGCACATCCGTTTCCCGCATCGCTGCCTCAATAATTGCCTGCGCCTCTTTCCGTGCATCGTTCATCATGGCCACGCGCTCAGATTCAGACGCTTTCACGCGAGCAGAAATTTCCTCTACATCCTTCATGCTCTTCGCGATCAATTTCTCACGCGAATCCAAAATAGCAAAAATCGGCTTGTAGACAAAGCGCCACAACACCAATAGCACCAACACAAAGTTCATGAGCTGTGCCGCAAACAGATCCCCACGCACGCCAAAGGTGCCAAGCACGCCAGGGTCAGCATCGTGCGCCGTTTCCGTCGTCGGAGATTCTGCGTAAGCGGTACCGGTATTTGGGATTTCTTTTTCAATTACTTCAGACATAGGACGTCGGACGTGGGGGGGGTGGGGGGGGGGGGGGGGGGCGGGGGGGCGGGGCCCGCCCCCCCCCCCCCCCCCCCCACAAAAAAAAA
>CAYHKX010000067.1:0-4525 GCA_964357305.1 uncultured Gammaproteobacteria bacterium
TGGTCATGAACGCTGCAGCGAAATTGAAGTCCGTGCCTGGACGATTTGAAATGATTGACTGTGGCCAGCCATTTACGGTGATTGTGGACTACGCGTACGAACCGTATGCCCTTCTCGCGTTGTACGATGCATTGCCTGAGCATACAGGTCGAATTATTGGAGTCCATGGATCAGCGGGTGGTGGGCGCGATGTTGCGCGGCGCTCGGAAATTGGTCGCGTTGCAGCTGAGCATGAAGATCTTGTGATTGTCACGAATGAAGATCCGTATGAAGAAGATCCACGAATGATCATCGATGCGGTGATGGAGGGCGCAACGTTGCATGGCAAAGTGGAGAACGTGTCAGTATTTGGTATTGATGATCGGCAAGCGGCGATTGATTTCGCAATAGCCCATGCGAAAGACGGTGATATTGTGCTGGTGACGGGGAAGGGGTCGGAGCCGGTGATGGCGGTGAAGGGCGGGAGCGTTCCGTGGGACGATCGTGTCGCGGTGCGGTCTGCGCTCGCGAATCATGGCTATTCCGTATGATGAAAAAGTTTTTTATTCTCACATCAGGTGAAGAATTCCTTGGTGTTATTCGGCCAAGTTTGTGGTTGCTTACGCCACGCATTCTTGCATCAATTGTGCTTATCGGTTTCCCATTTCTTTTTTGGCAGTCGTTGTTGTTGCTCGGATTTGTGTTTGGTGCGGTACTCGGCATTGTGGCACTCGCTATTGGCACCATTACATTGCGCGATGTTCGTCGACAGTATTTAGAGAACGGTGTGTATGTGACGTCGGAACGGATTATTGATGTACACGCGCGCCGTCGATCGTTTCGTGTCACAGAACTTTCGTGGAAACACGTGAAGAAAGTCACTGCGCCACGCAAAGGAATTTCTGGAATCCTGGGATACGGTGCGATTATGGTGCAGGGAAACGACGGTGCGGAATATTCGCTCCTCGTGACGCCGGTGTGGCGTCCGGAGCTCGTGCTAAACACCCTTCCTCAGGTATACTCTCACCATGTATGACCGGAGAACGCTTGCACAGACATTCTTCAAAAGCTCGGTGGATTGTGCTCATAAATGTGGTACTTTTTGCATTGATTGGATTTGGATTTGGTGAGGAATATTTACGGAACCGAGATATTGAAACGGAAATTGCGCGCATGCAGGCAGAAAATGCTGGACTAGAAGCGGAGCGGCTTTCATCGCTTTCGCTTATTGATACGTTGTCGAGTGCGTACTACGTGGAAGGGGAGGCGCGGCAAAGTGGGATGGGAAAAGCAGGTGAAGATTTGATCATTGTGCAGAACGATGCGGTACACACGGATACTGTTCCGGTAATTTCTTACGACGATGTACCGAATCCCCTCCGTTGGTATTCTTATTTTTTTGATCGTGCCCAGTTCGAAGCATTACAGGATATATGACGGTGGTTTGGCATCATGAACATCATCGCCATGCGCGACATATTGCGCCGGGTCGCAGTGCGGTGGCTCGATTGCTTGTTTTTGCGCTCTTCGTGATTATGGTGCTGTTTGGTGGTGGGTGGTTTGCGTGGAGCGGGTGGCGAAGCGGTAACCTTCCAAGCGTGGTGGAAACGTGGTTTTATGTGCCAATCGGTATTGAGTCCGGGCATGTGTTGTGGTATCCGCACGTGGTTCGTTTGGCGCGCGGGATTGCGGCGGCAGACGGTCGGAGCGAGGTGACGGAATCAGATTACGCGCAAGCAATAGACGCCAGGGTGCGACGCAACGCGCTGGAAGATCTTGCGGATGAATTGCATGTTACGGTTTCTGACGATGCGGTGCAGGAATCCATTACATGGACGGACGATATTCGTACGTTTCAAGCGCTTGCAGGTTGGAGTGACGACGAGTATACGAACTATGTTGTTCGCGGATTTGTGCTTTCGACCATGACCGAGGAGGCGCTTCTGAGGAGTGATGGGTATCGCGACGCCTCCATTGCACGCATGACAGATATTCAATCGAAGATTGTCCTTGGTATTGCGTTTGAAGATATTGCAAAAGAATATTCGGAAGATCCGGTTACGGCGCAGTCAAGGGGGAGTTTTGGGTATGTATTACTCGAGGATGTCGACGTCGCCTTTGCACCGGTGTTCGATCTCCCTGTGAATACCATCTCTGATGTTATAACTACACTGGATGCATACTGGGTGCTTCGAACCGAGGATTCTGTTTCAGACGAAAGTGGTACACGAATTCTTCTCCGAGGTATTGCGATCAAAAAAGCCTCTCTTACCGACGTCCTGGACGCCAAAATCGCTGAAATCGTTCCAACGCTTTGGGTGAGATAATGTGGAACGGGCGCTTTACGAGTTTTATTTTGCGTGTTATACATTTGCCCATCCGCAGGAGTAGTTCAGTGGTAGAACGTCTGCTTCCCAAGCAGAAGGTCGCGGGTTCGATCCCCGTCTCCTGCTCCACAAACAGGCCACTTTAGCTCAGCTGGTAGAGCAATGCTTTCGTAAAGCAGAGGTCCCGAGTTCGATTCTCGGAAGTGGCTCCAACATACCCTCGATTCGTCGGGGGTATTTTGTTACCATAGTTCTATATGAAGCGATATGTATTTGCAGCGCTTGGAACCATTGGTGCGTTGGCGGTGTGTCTTGGGGGTTGGGTGTTCTGGCATAGGGCGTATGATTTGTGTATTCCGGTGACGCTTTGGGCGAATCGCATACGTGAGGATCAGGTGGGAGTGAATGGGCACTTTTTTGATCGCGGTGTACAGGTGAATTTCCGTCCAATAACTGTGGATACCTCAGCCGGAGAAAACGTCATGGTGCATATGGTTATGGCTGACGTAGTGCCGTCGTGGTACGAAGGAGAACGCTCGGCGGTGTTTACTTTTTCACTCAAGGATCACGGTGACTGGAATCTGATTGACGCAGAATCATTTTCCGTGGAAAACGGCGAAGGAGTGCGTGTACATACAGAATACGCTTCAGGTCCAGTCACCATGGTGGACGGTTGTTCTGAGAACGCAAAAGCACTCGCGACGTATACGCTCTGGTGAGGGAATACTACGCATCGATTCCGCATGCTATACTTCACGTCATGATCACGTTCAAAAACGTGACAAAAGAATATCCACCACACACGAAAGCGCTTGCTGGCGTGAGTTTTCGTATTGAGCCGGGGGAGTTTATTTCTATTACTGGTCAGAGCGGATCTGGAAAGTCGACGGTGGCGAAGATGATCTTTGCAGAGGAATTGCCGACGAGTGGTCACGTGATCATTGGCGACTGGGATATTTCAAAAATATCGCATACAGAAATTCCCACGCTCCGTCGACAAATTGGCGCGGTATTTCAGGATTTTAAGTTGCTCCCAAAGAAAACGGCGTTTGAAAACGTGGCTTTTGCGCTGGAGGTGGCAGGGGAGTCATCAAAACGTATTCGTGCGGTGGTGCCTCATGTGCTCAAGATTGTTGGACTGGGGGAAAAGGCGGATCGGTATCCTCGTCAGCTTTCTGGGGGTGAACAACAGCGTGTTTCTATTGCGCGCGCTCTTGTGCACCGCCCGAAAATCATTATTGCCGACGAGCCAACTGGGAACCTTGATGCGATTACGGCACGCGAAATTATTGCACTGTTCTCGCGCATCAACGAGTTTGGTACCACCGTCGTGCTTGTAACCCATGATCGCGATATTGTGAACACACTCCACAAGCGTGTGATCACGCTTCGTGAAGGGAAGGTCGCCTCAGACGCTGAACACGGTAAATATTTGTTGCACTAATATGCGATCGTTTTTCCGCATTCTCCGTTTCGGCCTCCAGAGCATTCTCCGGAATTTCTGGCTCTCGTTCGTGACGGTTTCCGTATTCTGTTTAACATTACTTACGGTGAATGCGGTGATTGCGCTCAACGTCCTCGCACAAGCGTCGGTGCAAAGCGTAGAGGAACGCGTGCAAGTGACGGTGTATTTTACGTCTGATGCAACGGAAGGCATGGTGAAAAATGCTCAGGCGTATCTTTTAGGGCTTTCACAGGTGAAAGAAGTATCATATATCACCGCAGAAGAAGCGCTCGAATCGTTCAAGGCACGTCATGCTGCAGACCCGGTGATTCTTGCGGCGTTAGAAGAAGTCGATAGCAATCCGCTTGGGCAGGCGATTAAGATTCGTGCGTACAACGCGAGCGATTTTTCTTTCATTATTGAGGCACTGAATACCCCAGAATATTCGCCGTATATTAAAGAGAAGAATTATAACGACTATACGTCTGCACTGGAAGCGCTTAGCGATTTTTCAACAAAAGTCCGTTTTGGCTTTCTTGTGCTCGCAGCATTTTTTGGCTTCATTGCGGTGTTGATTGTATTTAACACGATTCGTGTAGCGATTTACGTGCACCGTGAAGAAATTGGTGTCATGAAGCTCGTCGGCGCAAATGACTGGATTGTTCGTGGCCCATTTCTTTTTGAAACAATCTTTTATGCCCTCGTTGCCACGATGATTATGGCCGGAGGGATGTATGGCGTTCTCGTCGCCGCGAATCCGTTCTTTTTGCAGTTT
>CAYHKX010000068.1:0-4485 GCA_964357305.1 uncultured Gammaproteobacteria bacterium
AATAATTCGAAGTATATTTCGGACCCTTCGACGCTGCTGCGGCAGCTGCAGCTGCAGCTGCAGCTGCTGCTGCGGCAGTACGTGCAGCTGCGTCACCCTCATTTTGCACTCGTCGCCTATCAGGCTGATATCGTCCACCAACCGCAATCTCTTTTTTGATATCCTGAAGCTTTTGAATGCGAATCCGATCTCGACGTCCCTCCGGCCTTCCCTCTTCACGAACCAATTCTACATCCACGGCGCGACGAATAACCTCCAGCGCTCTCACACTCTCTTCTGAACCAATTCCGCCATTATTTCGAGTATTTTCAAGCCGTTGCACCGCAGATTTCGACGCTCTATCAGCAATCATCGCTGATGCAGGACTATGACCAGCACCTTCGATAATCACGCTTCCGAAATGACGCGCACTCGAAATATCAGACCGCAACATTGCATCCGTCTGTGCGGCAAGATTTTCTCTAGGCTCAAAACCATCCGCTTCCGTTCCGAGCGTAGCAAAATCGTCGCCAAAAACATCAGCTGCCTGTAAAGCCCCATCTTTTCCTTCATTATAACTCAGCAACTCAGCGGCGGCGGCGCCATGTATCGCGGGATCAACATCAGCAACACCCACGCTTTTAATCTGAGAAATAACTGCGTCTCGACGTGCTTCCGCACCAGCTGGATCAAGAGTATTCTCCTTCGCAATAGCCCCAGCACTCACCAAGATTTTAACATTTTTTCTTCCTTCGGTACGGTGGTTCACTTCTGCTGCCGTGATTGTGCTGATCAACGCATCACGCTGCACAGCAGTTCCCTTTCCATGAGAAACAATGTCATCAAATGCATTTATGTCCCTACCCTTGTCATCACGACGGGAAACTTTGCTTCTCAAGAAATCTGCCGTGCTCTTCATGCCTGCCCTACCAGGCGCTTTTAATGCGCCCGTTGAAAACATGCCTAAATTCAATCGACCCTCCCTCTCCTGAGCATCCCAAACTTTTTCACGCTCCGCATCGTCCTTCAGCAGGTGCATGTTTGCAAACTGTGAATCTTGAAAACGGTCTTTTTCGGCATCGTCCAGGAGGCCCTTACCGTCCCCGTCCAAAAACTTTTTCGACTCCTGGAACAGAAGATCATGTTGCCTCTGCGCTTCAGCCTTTGCGCCTTCCTTATCCAAAATTGCACCAGTTTCTGGATGAGCCGTTCCGAGCAATGCTTTTTCCAGGTTCGTTTTGAATTTATCTCGACGCTTCTGATCCGTTCCGATACCTTTCAAATATGCGGCTTTTTCATCAGGAGGAAGCGAGGTAAAGGCATTACCGCCGATTGCGGCTGCAGCGTCAATCCGCGCAATCTGCTCGTCTGTCCGCTCTTTAAACTGCTCTCCAGCCTTTTTAATGTCTTCTTTGCGTGTCCCCTTTGCGCCACTCACAACACTTCCACCAACTGCAGCCATTGCATTTCCTGCCCATCCAAGGCCTTTCACACGTGACATTTGCGATCCACCCCACGCCATAGTATTTCCAACGCCCTTCGTCAAACCAGGCGCAAATGTCGCTGTGGCCGCCGCCGCACCCTTTGCCTGCTTATTCACCCAAGCGCGTTCATTCTTAAATCCTCCGTACGCTTTAAACGGGCTCTTCGCTAAGCCCTTTACAATCCCCATACCCATCTTATCGCTAATCACGGCACTCGCGAACCCGCCCATGCCGGACGCCATACTGGATGCTTGCTGCATGCCAGCAATGAGAATAGCAAGCGCCAAGAACATGCCAAGAAAATTATCTAATTCAAACATCTCTAGCGACAGGCCAAGATCGGTTGGCTCATCTGGCATTGGGAAATCCTCAGTTTGCGCCAATGTCGAGCCAGACGACGCCGCGAGCGCGAGCCACAAAAAGAATGTCAGTACCGGGCCAAACGTGAGCGCACCAACAAACTTTTTCTTCCACGTATCGAATACTCCTGCTGCGGTGTGGAAAATATCCTTAATGCCAATCATGAAGAACGCTAACGGCGACATGATGATAAGGATCCAGAGCACAATAATTCGCCAAATGAAAGCCACAGCGAGCAAGAACACCACACTCAAAATCGCCAAGTAAATAACGAAGTTCAAATAGGCTGAACCCAGATACATGTACGCCTCAATACCCGACTCTTCAGTAATTACTCGAGTAATAAAATCATCGCTGAACTGGCCAAACGTATTAATCCCAAACATTGCCGCAAAGTTTCCCGCAGCAATAGACACAATCGCATTCACAAACGTAAACATTACCACCTGGCTCATATCAATAAACACGCCGCAAATGAGCTTACTGAAGTTCACGAGCACAATGGCAATAAATAGCCGCGGAAGCTGCTGCGTCCAGTTTGCCGCGGAATACCCAACAATCGTCATGACTGCAATCACCAGAAGCACCACCACCACAAACATGTTCACCACATCGCGCACCAACGACCAGCCGAGATTAGTAATATTACTGTCATAAAATCCATTGTACCCAAGAATCGGCACCACGATCATTTCAATAAGAAGAAGCATCGCCTTCCCAAGAACCGCGGTGATATTCTGAATAATTCCTGCCAAAAGTAACGCCGTCGCGTCAAGTGGGTTCTGCACAAATTCGACCCATAAATCTGCTGCAAGAATGTGGTGAGCCGGAAAAACAAGAATAAGCGCCGCAATCACGACTGCAGTAAGTGCTTTATGTTGTATGCACCACGCAAGAAACCTGCGTCCAAGCTCGAGGAGCTTCGCCATAGTAAGGGAAGTATAGCACGGGAGAAAATTGAAAAAGGAAGATGGAAAATAGTTCAAGGGATACACACCAGGAATTTTTGTACAATTTTCCTTTTTTCATTTTCCATTTTCCATTACACTTTCTCCATGCGCTCACCATTCACCATCGCGCTCGCAAATGCCCCCATGTTCGGCCAAGCAAGCCACGCAAAGTGCTTGGCAACATTTTCGACCGCAGAAAACACATGGCGCGCAACACGAAACGATTTTCTAGCCACAGGCATCGAGCCGCACCGCATTGATCAATTCATTGCCTGGCGCGCAACACAAGATCCGATGTCGCTCGTGGCAACAATGGACCAACAGAACATTCGTTTGATCGGCCAAGAGGATCCAGAATATCCCCCTCTCCTGAACATGATTTTCGATCCACCGGCGTACCTCTTTGCAAAAGGCGGATTGCTTATACATCGTTCGACGGTTGCCATGGTTGGCTCTCGCGAATGCACGGTGTACGGGAAAGAAACGGCACAAAAACTCGCAAAAGATCTCGCTCGTGGAGGGCTGAGCATTGTGAGCGGCGGCGCGAATGGTATCGATCAAGCATCACACGAAGGTGCGCTTGCCGCGAACGGCCACACCATCGCCGTCCTTGGGTCTGGGCTCCTCGGGATTGATAACACACGGCACAATGGGCTGTTCGATCGCATTCTTTCGTCAGGCGGCACCATCATCACCGAATTCCCACTGAGGACACCACCCTATAAATCCAACTTCCCTCTTCGGAACCGCATCGTCTCGGGCATGTGCCGCGCAACGATTATCGTCGAGGCTGCACTGCCCTCTGGCACAATGATCACCGCAGAAGCTGCAACAAAAGAAAACCGCGACGTTTGTGCGATCCCGGGCAATATCTCGTCAACAAGAAGTACCGGAACAAATTTTCTCATTAAATCCGGCGCGCATTGCATTACTGAAGCACAAGACATTTTTCAGCTTTACGATATGAACGTGATTTCCGGCGCCTCCGCAACCGCAACGCTTCCTCCGGGCCGAAGCCCGAGCGAACAAGCACTCTTCGCCGCCCTCGGCGCCGAGCCGCTGCACATCGACCTCGCCGCCGAGCACGCGAATCTCTCCACCACCGCCGCAAGCATTGCCGCAACGCAACTCGAGCTCCTTGGCGTCATTAGAAATGTGGGAGGAAATAGGTTTGTGATCGAAGCTTAGCTTCGAACGTAAAATTTTAACCTGATATCATTCCCGTGCTTGACGGCTCGGCGGTGCCGAACGTATCGTCAACGGCGAATATCAATACTTTTTCGCGAACTATGGCCAAATTACTTATTGTCGAGTCCCCAACCAAGGCCAAAACCATCAGTAAATTCCTCGGCAAAGAATATAAGGTTATCTCTTCTTTTGGTCACATTCGCGACCTTCCAAAAAAGAAAACGGGCGTTGATGTCCATCATGGATTCACGCCGACGTACGAAGTTCCTGAGGATAAAAAAGAAAAAGTAAAAGCACTGAAAGACGCCGCAAAAGGTGCAGAAGTGTACCTCGCAACAGACGAAGATCGTGAAGGAGAAGCAATCGCCTGGCACATTGCCGAGGTTCTTCATCTTGATCCGGACACGGCAAAGCGCATCACGTTCCACGAAATCACCAAATCCGCGATTGAAAAAGCCCTCGAACACACGCGTCACATCGACATGAAAATGGTGGATGCGCAACAGACGCGCCGTATTCTTGAT
>CAYHKX010000069.1:0-4415 GCA_964357305.1 uncultured Gammaproteobacteria bacterium
GTAAACAAACGCTCCGCCATGAGGGTGGCGGAGCGTTTGTTTTAGGTCTCATTCTCGATCTTCGCGGCATTAGCATTCGCTTTGACCCATTCTATGGATTGCTCTGCGCCTTGTTTGGAGTCATACGCTTCTGAGCTGACGGCGATGATATTACCATTGTTATCAGATCGTAATGACCATCGAAATTTCCTTTGTTCATCACGGTACAGTTTGTAGGTTGCCATAAGTATTCGTATTTATACCTCTGTTGACCCGTGGTAACATATTCTTGCTAAGAGAATCGTTACCCCGACCTTTACGGGTCAAGGATAGAGCGTCGATTAAATTCGACGCTCTTTACTGTACCAGAGGTGTAAAGAAATGCGTTGTGGACAAGTTTGATTTCTTTACACATATCGTGCTATTGTTTCACATATGTCTTCCCCATATTTTTTACTCATTAAACAACTCCGCTTAGAACGAGGGCTTTCGCAAAACGAGGTTGCTATTGGTATTGGCATTTCTCGGCCTTCGTATGTTGCCTTTGAACAAGGCAAACGCGGGTTGATGCTTGAGGAAGCGGCTGCACTTTCGGAGATGTTTCATATTTCACTTGATGATATCCGATTGGGAAAAATTACTCCTTCTGAAATTCAATTTGAGAAGAAGGATGTTGAAAAAGTGAGTGCTCGAAAGCCCTTGGAACGCATTGCTATCCCGCAAGAGCAGGTCGAAAAATTTAAACAAGTTTTTCTGTACCTTGTTTCAAGGATTGGCGGAAAGCCGAATATCGGTCAGACGGCACTTTATAAATTGTTGTATTTTATTGATTTTGACTACTACGAAAAGTTTCATACGCAACTCATTGGGGCGCGATATATAAGAAATACACACGGCCCAACACCGATTATTTTTGGTAAGGTTCTCAAAGAGATGGAAACAGAAGGGGTGGATGAGACGGTAAAGAGTAAGTTTTACCAGTTTGAACAAACGAAATACTTGATTAACCCAAATATCCCGCTCGATATTTCAGCACTCTCTGCACAAGAGCTGAATCACATTAATTTGGAAATCGATCGCCTTTCAGATCTTACTGCCACGCAGCTCTCGGATTTGTCGCATAAGGACACGCCGTGGGCTATCGCAAAAGAGAAAGATGTCCTTAACTACGAGCACGTTTTCTATCGATCGGAAGAAACATCAGTTGGCGATTATGCTCCGCTTTGAGGAGACTAAAGAATTTTCAAAGGAGTTTTCTCGTCTTTCTAAGAAATATAGAAGCCTTCCAGAGGATAGAGATGTGTTCGAGGGAGTTCTTCGTAGTGAGCCTTTTGGTATAGGGAAACATTTTGCCGTGTTGTATCGGGCTGATGAGTTTGTGATTATCAAAGCTCGAATGGCTTGTAAGAGTTTGAGAAGTTCAGATATTAGGATTATCTATGCTTATCATGAAGGCCGTGCGATTTTCTTGTATGTAGAAGTGTATTTTAAGGGAGAAAAGCAGAACGAAGATTTGCAGAGAATCCGAGAGTACATCGCGAAACAAAAACATGAATAATTATGCCTCCACGAGTTCGTAACCTCTACGACCCAAAGTCAAAAGCGCCGTACAAAGTCTCACGCTCGAAGATTGAGTTATTTGTTGATTGCCCGAGGTGTTTTTATATCGACCGACGACTTGGGGTGGGAAGGCCGAGTGGGCCGCCTTTCAATATAAACAAGACTGTCGACCTGTTGCTGAAGAAGGAATTCGATGTGCATCGGGCGGCGGGGACGGTGCATCCGTTGATGAGGGAGTATAACATCGACGCGATCCCGTTTGCGCATGAGGAGATGGATCGGTGGAGGGAGAATTTTGTGGGATGTCAGATTATCGATGAGCCTTCCAATTTCCTCGTGACAGGTGCGGTCGATGATTTATGGGTAAATCCGGCGGGGGAGATTATTGTCGTCGACTATAAAGCGACGAGTAAAAGTAGTGAGGTGAATCTCGATGCGGAATGGCAGATGAGTTATAAGCGGCAGATGGAAATTTACCAGTGGATTTTGCGGAGGATGGGTTTCACCGTCTCGTCGACCGGCTATTTTGTGTACTGCAATGGTCGGCAAGACGTGGCGGCGTTTGATGGGAAGATTGAGTTTGATGTGAAGATTCTTCCGTACACTGGCGACGACGCATGGATTCCCGGCGTCTTGATGCAAATGCGAAAATGTTTGCGCGCAAGCAAAACGCCAAAGGCTGCGGGGGATTGTGAGTACTGTGCGTATGTTGAGGGGGTGCGGATGGTAGAATTTAATGTATAAACAGTGCATTCATTGAAAAGATATGTCTACATTCGAGGCGGTGATGTTTTGGGTGCTGTTGGTTGATAGCCTTGTGGCGAATGGTATTGCATGGTGGGGAAGTGTTTGGTATGCAAAGCATTTACAGACGGCTTCGCGACTGCTGCCAATGACGAAGGTTTGGACGGGGTATTACCTCGCCTTAGTGCTCTGGATTGGTTACCTCACGTTCTAGTATCATCAAAACCCCCGCACGGGGTTTTTGGCTATTTGAGCTGATCCAGGAGCACAACGGCGCTAAAGACGCCGAAGAAGATAAAAATAACGCCCAGGAGGAGTTTGCGGAGGAGAGATGCTTGGAAGGGCTTTGGGAGCGTGCGATAGTTGAGAATGGCGACGAGGCCGATGTGCACAAACATCGCAACGGCATTAATACATGCACTGACGACAATAAGGGCTTTTGGTTCCGTATAGCCGGCAAGAATCACCAGGATGCCAAAGGCGAGCTGAGACCACAGGAAGATGAAATACATTTTAGACAGTCGCACGGTGCTTTTGCCGTTGTAGTACATCTGCATGACGGCGGCGTTCTCGGCCATGATGCGTGAGGTGGAGTCCATCACACCAAGTTGCGTTTGAAAGAGCATAATGGCAACAATGAGAAGGAAGCCCCAGCCCACGAGGGGGCCGAGCTGCTCGCCAATCACCCGTCCTTCGGTAAGCAAGAAGGTAATGCCCTCGCCGTTGTTTGTGGCGCCAAAGGTGGTGGTGTAGGCGAGGAGTGCGAGGAGGGAGATCGATAATGCGCCGACAAACCAGAAGACGAGTGCATGCTCGATGGAAATGCGCCGCCACCAGATAGCGAAGTTTTTTCTTGCCGTCGCATTCATCCGGAACGCCTTGCCTTCAAGAGAGAACGTTTGCTCTGCGCTGTGGTGTGTAAAGAGCCCAGCAATTTTTTGCGCATATTTTCCCATACCGTACCCCTTTTCCTTCACGTAAATGGATTGCGTGAGGTTCAAATTCCCGCCAGCGCCAGCGTAGGCGAATGCGCCAAGGAACGTGGCAAGCGCGATGCCTTCCGGGAGGAATGTGTATCCTTCTCCGATGCCAACGAATCCCTGGGCTAATGCAGACCAGTCCGCGTGGCTTCCGAGGAACATGGCGAGCAGGAACAGGCAGGGAACGCAGGCAAGAATAACGGTTTTCGTGAGCTTTTCCATCAGTCCGTACACGGTTTTTCCTGAACTCAGGACCACGCCAATACCGAGCAGTGATACAATCGCCACCATGCGGAAGTCGCCAATGCCGGTCATCGACGCGAAGATTTTTGCAGATGCCGCAATAATTCCCGGAAGGCCAAAGCCCGCAAAGGTGGAAAGAATGAACCAGAGTGGTGCAAGTTTCCAGAATCGTGCAATCCCAACAAAAACACTTTCGCCTTTCACCAGTGCGTATCGTTCAATTTCCATGTTGATGAAATACTGGAACGTGATGCCAATGAGTGCGCCCCAAATAATGCCAAGGCCGTAGTTGGACGCGAGGTATGGCCAAAGAATGACTTCACCAGATCCTAAGCCGAGAGCAAGGATGACAAAGCTTGGGCCGATAAGTTTTTTGAGGGGGATCGGCGCGGGGAACTGATGCATAGTGAAATGTGTTGTATGGATGAACAACAAAAAGTATACCAGCCGATTTCGTATATCCTCCGTCGCAAACGTTTCTCGCGCGTGTTGCGGTTTGCTGTTCATGCGGACGGGCGTCTTGTGGTAACAGCGCCGGTGTTGCTTGCGAGAAAAAAGATTGAGCGCATTATTGAGGAGAAGTCAGATTGGATTCTTGAGAAGTTGAAGCGGCGGACGTCGGACGTCGGACGTCGAGTGACGGCGGCGGAAGCAAAGGCGATGTACATGAAGCACAGGGGAGATGCGTTAAAATTCGCGAAAGAACGACTCGAGTTCTTTAATCACGTGTACGGATTGAAGTGGAATCGAGTGACGATCAAGAATTCGAGAACACGGTGGGGGAGTTGTTCGGGGAAGGGGAATCTGAATTTTAACTACAAGATTGCGCTGTTGCCGATTGCGCTCGCGGACTACATCGTTGTCCATGAGTTGTGCCATTTGGCGCAGATGAATCACTCGCCGAAGTTT
>CAYHKX010000070.1:0-4406 GCA_964357305.1 uncultured Gammaproteobacteria bacterium
ATGGATTGAAATACTGGAACAACAATGCGCAATCCCGGGCCAACCATTCCAGTGTAGCGACCCATGAGAAATTTCACGCCACGCTCGTATTGATTGACTTGACGGAGTGAAATGAGGAGAATGCCGAGCGCTACGAATACGGGAAGAAAATACATAGAAAGAGATGAATTCTTGCTTGTATTGTTTCGGAATTGGGCTCGTTTTGCAATGGAGCCGGTGTACAATGTGGATCTATGGCTGCTTTGACCCTTACGACGAGGCAATATACCGAACTCATGCGTTGTATTGTGATGGCGATGACCGTGGATGATCATGTTGCTTTGCTCGACAAACGCCCACCTGACGAGGATATCGAGGCGCTTTGGGATGCGTGCATGGATGCTGCTGGTGAATTTGGTATGTCTTTTCCGCCAGAAGATCCAGACGCACCACATTGGTCCACAGACATGGCTGCAGAGGCAGATGACGACGTGCATGTTCTTCTTGATGCCGGCGAGTGGCCGGAGGAGAGGCACTAACTCTTTGCGAAATACGCTGTGTGGCGTACGCTTGAGGTATATGAAACATCCATATTCCGTTGTGTTGAGCGCGATCGTTCTTGCTCTCGCCGTTGTGCTCATTGGTGTGGTGTTCGTGCAAACGCGCATGGTGAGCATTCCAGAAAGTTGGATGGTGTCAGATGATGATGGTTCGGGTGTAGAGGACAATGATGACGGTGCTGCGGACAATAGCGAAACTGCGACATCCGTCATGTCGGAGTCAGGAAATGTTGAGGTGAAAAGTCCGCACGTGGGAGAGATCATTGGATTGCCATTGATGGTAACTGGAAGCGCTCGTGTGTTCGAAAGTACGCTGAATTACCGATTGTTGGATGCGGACGGAACGGTGCTTGCCGCAGGATATGTGATGACCAATGCGCCAGACATGGGCGAGTTTGGTGACTTTACGATAACAACGAGTTACGCGGCGCCGTCGGGAACTGTCGGAACGCTCGAGGTGTTCGATTATAGTGCCAAGGATGGAAGCGTGATCGATCTCGTGCAAGTTTCTGTAGTGTTTCCGACCATGACAACGATGACGCTGAAGACGTATTGGACCGTGGCGGAATCGGCTGATGATTGTTCGCTTGTGGAGGCATCGGAACATCGTATTGCGAAGACGGTTGCAACAGCTCATGCTGCGCTCTCGCAGCTGCTTGCGGGGCCGGATACCACAGATATCTCGAATGGATATGGAACGAGCATTCCGGTGTTTACCACATTGAAAAGTATCAGTATCGAAGACGGTGTGGCGACGGCTGAATTCTCAGGGACGATCGAGGCTGGCGGTTCCTGTCGAGTGGGCGTCATTCGTGCGCAGATTGAAGAAACGCTAAAGCAGTTCCCGACCATCACCACCGTGGTGATTCGTTCTGAAGGGAACACCGCGGAAGAATCCCTACAGCCATAACAAAAAAACTCCCCGATTTCTCGGGGAGTTTTTTGTACGAAGAGACAAAATGGGCAAGAACTACAGCAATGCTTCCTTTGCTGCCTTGCTCACGCCGAACTTGAGAACGGTGCGTGCTGGGATCTTAATGGTTTCGCCCGTTGCCGGGTTGCGGCCCATGCGTGCGGCGCGTGCCTTTTTCACCATCTTCCCAAGGCCTGGGAATGCCACTTCGCCTGCGCGCTTGATTTCGCCGTAGACCAATTCAACAAAGCCGTCATACATTTCGCCGGCCTGCTTCTTCGAGACTCCCCAGCGTTCTGAAAGTTCTGCCATGATCTGTGACTTGGTCAATCGCTTTGCTGCCATACGATGGTTGGCGCTCCTCCTGCAGACGAGCGCGAGAAATAATGAATTACGGCCAAATCGTAACAATATGCGGGAAAACGCGAAAGGTGTTTATTCACAGGCCCTTTTTGTAGGTTGTCCACATTGCGTGCGTGATTGCTTTTCGTGTATGAAGAATGTATGAAATTCGCGAGCGTTTTTCTGACGATTTTTTGCGCTGAACGATCGGAAGAATTTGTATGTCCTTTCTTACGGTATGGAGAAAAGAAAAATGGCGGATCACCGCGTTAGCGGTATTGTTCAGTGTGAGTATTTCGGGGTGCGCGGCGTTGTTTTTTCCGGGAGAACCGTTAACGGTGGCAGCGATTGCTCCGCGGGTGATGAGTGCGGTTGACACAATGATTGCTGCACGAACATTGGAAGTGCTTTCCACGGAAGATGTGCCGTTTGGTGACGCGTTGACGATCAATATTCTCGTGCTCGGTATCGATTCACGCAAGGAAGGAAAAGAACAACATTGCGATGCAATCCACATGGTGTCGGTGAATGTGAACGATTGGACGGTGCTCGTCACCAGCGTGCCACGAGGGACGTATGTGTATATTCCACCGGGAACATGGAAGGATAACGAATACTATTTAGCAAATGCGTGCGCGCTTGCGGGTCTGGACTACGGCGTGGAACAGATTGAGCGTATTGTTGGTGTACAGGCGGATTACGTTGCGACCGTGGGTTTTTCACAAACCCTTGGGATTCTCCGTACGCTCGATATGCCAACGACGGAAAGTTTGCAATGGCTTCGGCATCGCCAGAGTTACACCATCGGCGATCCACAGCGCAGTCAGAATCAAGCCGTGTTCATGAAAGACGTTGCATTGAGGCTTCTCGATGGCGGGATTCCTGACGTGCTGTTTCATTTGCTGTATTCGTTTGTTGATACGGATATGGACTATGCGACCGCAAAAACACTTTTTGATGGGTTGCGGGTTCACGCTATTGCTGAACGGCCAGACGATATTGTGCTCAACATGAAGCCACATTTTGAGGTGAAAGAGATTCATTTTGATCCTGAGAATGCGAAGGCACAGGTGGCAGCGCTCGTGGCAAAGCTTCAGGGGCGACTTTCACGGTTCGATCTCTCGAGTAAGACCATTGAGGAAATTCAAACAGATCTCGTCACATATCTTGAAGCAGAGCTCGCGTCGGGTGACGAAATCGCATCGATTGTAGACGAGAAGCTTTGGCTCCAAGTGGAGGAGCCGGCGACGCGCGAATCACTGCAGTATCAATTCGTTGAGCACCGTGCTCGTGAGTTGAACAGTTCGGATCACATTGCGGCCGTTCAGTTCGTTGCAGAGTATATTCTTGAGAAACAAACCGAAGGCATGCTTGTTTGGGAACAGAAAGGGAGATCACTGCTGGAATCGTTGATTGCAAGGGAACAAACATGAGTCCCGATTGGGACTCATTGTGTTGTGGGTTAGGCCACGAAGTTGCGGAGGTCGACGACGATGCCGTCTTTTGCCCATTTGGTGAGTGTGCGGAGGCCACGTCCAGACACCATGACGGTGATTGGTTTGCCGGTTGCTGGGTTCACCAATGTCTTTTTTTGCAGGTTCGGCATTTGGCGGCGCTTGGTTTTGACGTTGCTGTGACTCACGTTTCGTGCCGTCAGTGGGGTTTTCCCCGTGATTACGCAAATTTTGCTCATAAAAATAGTGAGTTTCGAATGCCGGAATGCTACCGGATGCGAGACGTTTTGGCAAGGATGAGCGCAATATCGGTGTGGGTAAGGACGGTTTGATATACTTTCCGTATTATGGAGGAGCGGAACGGAGGACGTGCCTTGGCGCACGTGGTTGCGGTGAATATGGGATATGGCCACGAGCGGGCCGCGTTTGCGTTGCGACATTTGGCGCCCGGTGGGCACGTGGTTGTCGCGAATGATTATGAAGGGATTCCTGAGCGCGAACGCCGATTGTGGAATGCGGGAAAAGGTTTGTATGAGTTCGTTTCTCGATTCAAACATGTTCCGGTATTGGGCACGACGGCGTTTGGGATTATGGATGAAATGCAGCGCATCCCGGCGTTTTATCCACGGCGAGATCTTTCGAAGCCCAGTGTGCAAGTGCGTCAGACGTATGGACTCATTCGAAGCCAAGGGATGTGTCGAGACTTGATTCGTCGATTCGCTGAACGGCCTATGCCGATTGTTTCGACATTTTTTACCCCAGCGTTTGCTGCGGAGGAATTCGAGTATCCCGAAGATATTTATACGGTATTGTGTGATGCTGATATTGCACGTGCTTGGGTGCCGCTGAATCCAAAGAAGAGTCGAATTAAATACTTAGCGCCCACTGGGCGTGTTGCGGAACGTCTTGAGCTCTATGGCGTAAAGTCGAAGAATATTTTTTTGACGGGGTTCCCAATTCCCTATGAAACGGTTGGTGGTGCACATCGCCCCTCGTACGTGAAGGCAGATTTACGTCGACGCATGTGTAACCTCGATCCTCATGGAAATTTCGTCACGAAGGCACAGGCGATGCTTGATGTGACGTTCGGCGAACACTATTGCGCACAAAAGCCAACGTCGCCTTCTCTGACGTTTGCGGTTGGTGGTGCGGGAACGC
>CAYHKX010000071.1:0-4322 GCA_964357305.1 uncultured Gammaproteobacteria bacterium
TACGTATACGATCGACGATCTCGTAGTACACAAGATTCACCCGCTGTCGTTCCGTCTCTTTATTCTCGGCGCGCATTACCGCACGCCACAAAACTTTACGTGGGAGGCGGTTGGAGCAAGTCATACTGCGCTCGGCAATATTCGTGATGCGGTGCGGGAGTTACCGAAGCCGCATGGTGAGCCTGATGCACCATCGATTGAGAGGTTTATGGATCGCATGAATGACGATCTGGATACGCCTGGCGCACTCGCGATCTTCTACGGCGTGTTGAATGACGAAGCGATGGAAGGCGGAACGAAGGCAGCGACGTTGTTGAAGATGGACGAGGTTCTGGGGCTCGCGCTTGAGGACGTGCTCGCGCGGCCAGTGAGCGTTCCTGCGGCAATCGAGAAGCTTGTTGCTGATCGTGAGGCTGCGCGCAATGAGAAAGACTGGAAAACGTCTGACGCGATTCGTGATGAGATCGCGTTGCTCGGATACGTGGTGGAGGACACGACGAACGGTCAGCGTGTGAAGGAACAGTGGTAATATATAAAATTCGATACCCCGTAACGCAGAACGTCCCCCGAGCTCGTAAGAATTCGGGGGACGTTTCGTTCGTTGTTTAGGCGTTGATACGCACGCCTTCTTTCGTTGCGAGTTCGCAGAACGTTTTGGACGCGCGGGCGAGCGCTTCCATGCTGTCTGCGATGGCTTCGACTTGTGTGTCGTCAGGCCCGTCCGCTATTGGACGCATCATGACGAACCGGTCGCAGCCTCGCGTCGTAGAGAGTCGGTGCGCGATGAGAATCGCGCCCGCACCCTCCTGTAGCGCTTCATACAATGCCGTCTGCACCGCCTCCTGACTTTCCGCATCTAACGCGCTCGTCGCTTCGTCAATCACCATGAAACCCGGGTTGCGGAGTACGGCTGCGAGGATGAGCACGCGCTGCGCCTCGCCGCCAGAGATTTGTTCGCCGTTTTTTCCACCGATCGGTGTGTCTAGCCCCTGCTTGAGCCGGCCTTGACCAAACTCCACGCGGAACCGTTGCATCATGGCGAGCAGCACATCGTCCGTCAGCCGAGCGCGTGCTGCAGGCGCAATGCCGTAGAGCAGATTGTCCCGCAGACTCATGGTGAAGAGCTGCTGACGCTGGTTGATCTGGCTTACGCGCTTCCGCCACGCATGAAGGTTGAGCGTGCGCAGATCGTGGCCGTTCACGAGAATGACTCCTTCCGTTGGGTCCCAGTACCGCAACAGGAGCTTGCTAACGGTTGACTTGCCTGAGCCGGATTTTCCGATCAGTGCGATCGTTTCACCCGGTGTGATGGTCAGGTTGAAGTTGCGCAACACGAGTGGTCCGTCCGCATAACCGAACGACACGTTGCGGAACTCGATAGTCAGCGGTTCGTCGCCAATGACCACTCCGCATGCGTTTTCCGTGATCGTGGACGGCAGGTCGATCGCGGTGCGTAGCGCTTTCAGGGGTGCAACAGTCCAGAGGATCTGCCGTTCCATTTGTGACAAGTTGTTCACCTGCGCGATGGTAATGGAGACCCACGTGGCAATGGACACAAACGTGCTCACCGTCATGGCATTGGCGTCCGTCTGTGACGCCGTGATCCACGCAATGAGCGCGAGCGCTGCGGTAAGGAACGCGTTGCGCCCACCATTACTTCCCAGGAAGTCCAGCCAAATCGGGCGATCCCGTGAAAGCACATCGGTGTAGCGCTGCGCGAAAGCGGTGGCCTCTGCGCGTTCCTCACCGGCCATCATCATGCGCTCGACGGCTCCAAGACGGTCGTCACGCCGCGCCATGTTCTCGCGGTGTTCCTCGTCCACAACGTCAGCACGTGCCATGACATGGCGATTCGTGTAGGACGACGCGAGCACGCCAAGGGTGGTGGCGACCACAATGGTGAGGAGCACCACTGGGCTGATGAACGCGAGAATGGGGAGAACGACGACGAGTACGAGAAGGGAGTCTGCTGCCCAGAACGTCACGAGATGGATGAGCGTATCTGCGCGCTGACGTCCTTTCTCGATCACTGCTTTCGACAGGACCTTGTGTTCCTTGATGTGTGTTCCGATGTCCTTCTGCATGAAGCGAGTCGTCACAACCGTGTCCAGACCCATAAAGGCCTGGCCCAGGAAGAGCTCGCGCGCACGTGCGCCACGCCAGTCTGCGTACACGCGAACGGCGTGTGCCAGGCAAAAGCCGGTAAACGCTGGGACGAAGGACGTATCTGAGGCGAGTGCCACCACCATGAGGCCGGTGCACCATGGCACGAGCATTTCGAGCATCTTCATGACGAAGACCCAGAAGACCACGGCGCGGTAGTACCGTCGCGCCTTCATGTCGATGAACGTGCGGAAGATCCACATGAGGATCTCCATCGCTTCTCGGTAACTGTCGGGAACAAGTCGTTTCACGTGAACTCCATGAGGGAAGTGTCGATTGAAAGAACGTGCGTTTTGCCGGGTTGGCAAAACGTTGGGGTTCTTTACGCCGTTACGACGTACAAAAATCCGGACATTGTGCCAAAAAAGCCAAACGCAAATGCAAGACTCACGCTGGAATACATCCAGCGGAAGATCATTGGTGCAAAGATTTTGATTTGCGTGTTCATAGGAATGAAATTGGCGCTCTTTTGGCGAGCGACTTGAAAGAGTAGCAAGGATTATGACCGTGGTCAAATCATTCTGTGGAAAAATATGGTGAATATTCGCCAAAAAGCGCAACGCCCCGCGGCTCAAGTGAGCTGCGGGGCGTTCGTTTGTCGTTCTACTTGGCGATCCAGCGCCGGATCGGGCAAGGGCGATCGGCGGGGAGTTCGGCCGCATTCCGCCAACTCGTCCAGGTAGTTTCGAGATTTGTCTGTGTCGGTGGCATTGTTTGAGTATTTGAGCTCATGCCAAGAATGAACGACAGAAGTTCGTTAGGATTCGCACTCGTTGGGATGAGATGATGGCTGTTTGGACGGTGAGCGATTAGCCATCGGCTCTCCGGTGGCTTGCCGGGTAGGAGTCCGGTGATTCGCACCCCAACCGGAGGCGCCGGACACGTATTTTCGGCCAGGTGGTAGAGCGCCACGCGCTCGGTGTTCATCTTGATGAGCTTGGTCAGTACGGTTTTCGCACTGAGATCAAGCATTCCATCACCCATGCTGGGTTTGTTGATCCGAGTGCGAACTCGATGAAGCTCGTGCGGTACGAACAGGATGACGCTCATACCGGCGTCCATTCCCTCCTGAAAGGCGAGGGACATTGGCGAGGTCCCCTCGAGGTCGCAGGCGGACGGCCAGGTGTCGAAAAACTCGACGAGCAGAACCGTTCCCCTCACACCGAACCTTCGCACGAATGCGACTTCGGATGGGTACTCCGGTTCATTGTTTCTGCGCATTCAAACCTCCATGAGATGCGACGGGGGATTCAATCACAAAAACGCTCCCGTGTCTATTGGGAGCGCTGGTGTTCCTTACTTCACGAGTGGGTAAAGATCGGGGTCGATCGTGCGCTCAAAGCAGGTTCGGCCGGTGCCGTGGGTCCAGCTACCGTAGTAATTTATGCCATAACTTCGATCATACATCTTGGCCTGCGAGTCATTTGTCACGGACTCTGCCTCAAACGTTGCGCAGAGTTCGAAGGTAAGCCCTTCCTTTACCGCGTATTCGTACGATGCGCCGGTGCTTGGGTCCACGGGAACCATGAATCCACTGAGTGTATTGGTGAGATCATTGAGTGTTGCAGGAAGTCCCATGTTTTTCAGTTGATAGTAGTTGGTAATTTCGTACTGAATGGTCGACAAGTCAGAAACACGTTGATCGTCGAAGCGTACTTTGCGTTGTTGTGCCGGTGAACCGACAAGAATGAATCCGAGAACGATGCTGGTGAGCACGACGACTGACGCGATCATCGCGGACTTTTTTGGAATCGTTGATTTTTGAATATCTTCCGTGCGCAAATCCCAGAGGTAGTATGCAAAGACCGCGGCGGCAGTTGCGAGAACGATGATGACTTTCAAAATGAATCGTGTGGTAATTTCTCCGTTCAAGAAGAAATTGACCAGGGTGATTAAGTCCACGACGATCGTGATTGCAGTAACGAACAAGGTGAGATAGAGGAGCCACTTGCGAATGCCTATCTCGCGGCGTTCTCCGTCCGCCTTTGCGCCGCGGTGCATGAGCCACGAGATGCCAATAAATGCTGGCCACATAATCATCACGCTCGCCATTGAGCTACGGATTTGATCAAGCGAGCCGGCGTAATAAAAATCGAGCGCATCCGGGAAGGACACGTCAACGTAGGCAAAACACAATGCAATAAAGGTGAATACGCTCA
>CAYHKX010000072.1:0-4309 GCA_964357305.1 uncultured Gammaproteobacteria bacterium
TTGATTGATCTCAGTCGTTTGTGCCGTCGATAACTCAATCTTTGCGCGTTCAGCTGCATCCTTAATACGCTGCATCGCAAGCGCATCACCAGAAAGGTCGATGCCTTCAAGCTTTTTAAACTCGTCCAAAATCCACTTCATGATGGTCAAATCGAAGTCGTCACCACCAAGATGCGTGTCACCGTTGGTCGCCAATACTTCCACTGTGCCCTCGCTCACATCGAGCACAGACACATCGAACGTTCCTCCACCGAGGTCGTACACCACAATCTTCTGACCAACCTTCTTATCAAAACCGTACGCAAGCGCTGCGGCGGTTGGCTCGTTGATAATACGAAGCACCTTCAGTCCCGCAATTTCGCCGGCATCTTTGGTTGCCTGACGCTGCGCGTCGTCAAAATATGCTGGAACCGTGATAATCGCTTCCGTGATCTTCTCCCCCGTACGCTCTTCCGCATCAGCCTTCATCTTTCCAAGAATCATCGCCGAAATTTCCTGCGGCGACTTCTTCTCTTCACCAAGGCCGACCACCACACCCTCACCCTTTTGCGAAATAGCAAACGGCATCAACTTCAAATCGCGCTGAACTTCCTCATCACTAAACCGGCGACCAATCAATCGCTTAATGGAATACAACGTGTTCTTTGGGTTCGTCACCGCCTGGCGCTTTGCTGGCTGACCGACCAAGCGCTCCCCGTTTTTTGCTACGGCGATGATCGACGGCGTGGTGCGCATCCCCTCCTTATTTTCAAGTACCTTCGGCTGGCCACCCTCCATCACGGCCATACACGAGTTCGTCGTCCCAAGGTCAATTCCGAGAATCTTAGACATATGTATAGAAATATTATTCATTCACAATCACCTTGGCCGGTCGCAACACCACGTCGCCGATCTTCCAGCCTTTGATGAGCTCTTGGACAATTTCGTGTTCTTTTTTGCCAGGCTCACTTCGTGAGCCACCACTTTCGTGGAGGTTTGGATCGAAGAACGCTCCGAGGCTCGCAATCGGCTCAACACCGAGGCCGCGCATTGCTTCTGCAAACTGGCGCTCGATGTGGCTAATGCCCTGGAACCACGTATCGAATTGCTTTTTGAACTCATCGGAGCACTCTTCGAGATCAGGAACGTGCTTGGTGACGTAGCCGAAGTTGTCGATGACGGGCAGAAGATCTTCTGCGAGATTGCTGCGGACGCGTCGGCGATCATCGTCACGCGCCTGGGCGTTTTGCTTCTGCAAATTTTCGTAATCTGCGAGTGCGCGTTTCCAGCCACTGAGGTACTCGGCGCATTTGACCTCAAGATCGGACGTTGGGCGTTGGACGTTGGACGTCGTGTCCGCCCCGTCTGCCGACTGCTCACTGCCGACCCCCTCACCCTTCATTTCTTCATCAGTCATAGAGTCTACAAATCATGCTCTTCAAGAATTCTCTTTGCTTCGGAGAGTAACGCGACGTTCCGGGCGTAGTTCATGCGGAGAGGGCCAACGATGCTGAGCACGCCGATCTCGCCGTTCGGAAGCTGGTGGCGCACGATGACGGTGGCGAGGCGTTTGCCCATGGGAGATTCTTCACCGAGCAGGATTCGGACCTCGCTCGGAGCGACACTCATCACGCTCGTGGCATCGCGTTCCAAGCGTTCGATATCCTCAGCGAGTGCAAGTAACATGTTTTCCTCCTGAAAATCTGGCTTGCGGAGCAAGTTCGCTACGCCGAGCGCTGAGGTTTGGTGCTCATTCGTCACGATGACGGCGTCACCAGAGAGATCGGCGAGTCTCCGACCCAAGAATTGGATCTTCGATTCGAGCGATCGAATCTCTTCCATCGCCGTGCGAAGTTCCGAAGCCACTTTCGGCTGTTTCGTCGGCGCAACGTTCGCGAGGTAGTACCGGTACCCAGCTTCCGTCGGCACGCGACCAGACGACGTGTGGGGCTGATAGAGGAATCCTTCTTCCTCTAGAGCCATCATGTCGTTGCGGACGGTAGCCGGCGAACAATCGAGCTCATACCGGGCGCAAAGCGCCTGGGAGCTCACCGGTTCAGCCCGTTCGACGTATTCGTCGACGACAAGCTGTAAAATATGAGATTGACGCGTATTCATACGTCCTGAGAACGCTCAATTAGCACTCTCTAGTATAGAGTGCTAATTCAGTTCTGTCAAAACTATGTTGTCCCCAGAAACGCATCACCCCCACCTGGCGTTCAGGTGGGGGTGTCGTACGCGCGTGATCGATGTATCACCGCGAGGTTTTTCTCCTTAGTTTCCGCTTCTTCCTCGGGAACACGTGCCCCTGCGGAATCAGTGCAGTGACCGGCCCCCCGGTTCGCAAGAGACTGTCGTGCTCAGGCGGAAGCTTGAGCACATGTCGCGTCACCTGCCCGTTCACATCTCGGGCAAGTACCAGCACCGTCCCCATCATCTGGGGAATGTCGCTACAATCCGGAGGCCAATGGGCAACGACATTCGTCACATCCGTGAACACACGGAGTCTAACGAAACGTCCAACGCCGAGAATCCGAAAAACCGATTTTGGATCATGCCACCAGCATTCGTGACAGATCACAACCCCGTCACCGGACGCTCTGACGACGTATACCTGAAGCGAACAGGTCGGAAGCGCTTCCGCAATCATCTCGTCGGCGCTTCCTGCGAAGATGAGGTCATTCCAAATGGGAGGGGGCTTTTTCCCAACACAATTCTCACGGGATCGCCAGCTTCGTTGCATCAAGATGCAACAACCCCATCGCACCGATCGTGGCAAAAACACCATTTCAACCGGGGACGGAGTCACGGAACCTCCAAGAGATTTTGGTTGACTAACCTTAGCCCAAAAACCGCTCGCGGTCAATGCGGACGGCTTTGATGTTTTCTACGCGGCATGAGTATACCGGCTTGGGAGGTGAGGATGATCCATCGCTTTTGGAGGCTCAACCTCACTCGTAACTGCTTGCCGACGTGCTCGCGCCACGGGGTTCATTGGGACCGTGTCCGCTAGCTGCATCAGAGCCTCCCGGACCTCGAGAATCTTTCGTGTTGTGATCTGTGCCTGCTCAATTCGCTCCTGCTCCTGCTGTGCATCCGCATTCTGTTTCTCAACAATCTGCTGCTCGGGTTGTTGTATTTTTTCTTGACGGTTACTCAAAGCCGACTGTTCGACAGTCTTCATCATTGACCTTGGTGCCCCTTCAAAATGAACCATACGAATTGTTAAACTTCCAGCCAGTGCTGATATTTTTTAGCCAGCGCGCTCCACATCGGCTTCCGTTGTTTCCGCGTACCCAAGAATTCCGCAAACTTCTCGCCACTCAAAATACTCGGAACAATCACGAATGTTGCACCCAAATCATAGCATCGCTTCGCGTCGTCTGACGACTTCACGGTCACCACAATCGCAGCTTTACTCCGTCGATGTCGAAGAAAATCCAGGAGCGTGTCATTAATACTCATATCTGGAATCGTGGAAACGATCAGCTTTGCTTTGTCGACATGGTGAAGTAAAAGTACATCCTCACTACCGACGTCGCCGTACGCCACTGGCTGCTCGTCAACGAGAAGTGCTTCAACAACGGTTGGATTGAAATCGATAATCCGATAATCCTTCGTGATGTCCTCGATTGCTGGCAGAATTTCTCGCCCCATCCGATCGAAACCGAGCAGGAACGCTTCACTTCCTGCATGAACGCTATCGTGATGATCCCGCTTACCTTCTGGAAAGAATCGCGCGATCACCTCATAGATCCGCTCATTGTACGCCACGAGATATGATGAACCCGCAATAGTGAACAAACCGACGAGCGTTGCGAGCGTAATAGCTTCTGGAATAACGTATCCCGCCGCAACACCAACGGCGAGCATCACAAAGGAAAACTCACTAATTTGCCCCACCGTCGTTCCCGTCAAAAACGCGGTGCGAGAGTGGTACCCCATCACCCGCATAATCACCTGGGCAATAATTGGGTTCCCAATAAGCACGTATGCGCTCATTGCTGCAGCAGGAATAAGCAGATCTGAAACGCTCCCAATGGTGAGATGCGTTCCGAGCACAATGAAGAAAATCACCAAGAAAAAGTCGCGAAGCGGACGAATTTTTGCCTCAATTTCATGATGGAACCCCGTGCCAGCTAATGTTGCACCTGCGAGCAGTGCGCCAATTTCAATACCGAACCCAAAGTATTGTAGTGCACTCGCCACAGCAAAACACCATCCAAGCGCAATGAGGAAGAGCAACTCCTGGCTACGTGCCGCGTATGAGAACAATCGCGGAATAAATACTTTTGCAAGAACCCACAACGCAAAAACCGTAACCACCCCC
>CAYHKX010000073.1:0-4274 GCA_964357305.1 uncultured Gammaproteobacteria bacterium
GCGGCGACAGCTCACCGCACAAAAAGCACTTGAAGTTCTTGCACGAATGGAGTCTGACGCGTGCGATCCAGACGACGCCATTGAGGGGCTCGGCGGAGGTGAAATGAGTGACGAGGGTGCAATCGACGTCATCGTTGCCGAAGTGCTCAACACAAATCCGAAAGAAGTCGGGCGATACAAGAACGGAGAAGCGAAACTGTTCCCATTTTTTCTGGGTCAAGTCATGAAGGCTGCAAAGGGCAACGCAGATCCAAGTACAGCAACCGAGGCGCTTAAAAAAGCATTATCCTAGAAGAAATTCCTCCGCACGACGGAGGATTTCTTTTTCTTTTCGTAGCCATAGCACCCGCGGATCGCGCCGAAACCACGTTTCTTGCCGCTTCGCATAGTGATGGGTGTCGTATGTGATGCGCTTCACCGCATCGCGAAGCGATTCTTTCTTTGCAAAGAAATCCGCAATCTGGCGATACCCGATGCCGGTCATCGCCTGCGATTCTAGCCCGTAGCGCTCAAGAAGTTTTCGTGCTTCGTCTACGAGACCATGGCCGATCATTTCATCCACGCGCTGATCGATGCGAACATACAGTTCTTCACGCGGTACATTCATGCCGATCTGCAGCGCGTCATATAACGGTTCACCGAACTCCTGATGTTCGGCAAGTGTGCCGCCGGTGGTACGAAGAATCTCGAGCGCTCGAATTAATCGTCGACGATTCCTGTCATCAATCGCCGCTGCGGCATCCGGATCACGGGCGGCAATTTCCTCAAGCACATCATTATCGCTCATTGCATCGAGTTCAGCCCTTAGCGCAACATTCGGCGCAGCACCGGCAAAATTTGGCCGGTCAAGAATGGCGCGAATATACAACCCGGTGCCACCGACCACAATCGGTACGTTCCCACGCGCAAGAATTTCCGCAATCTTCTTGTCGGCATATTCCTGGTATTGCGACACCGTAAAGGGTTCATTCGGATCAACGAGGTCGAAGCCCCAGTGCGGAACAGATTCAACCAATCGCGGTCGATCAGAACATAACGCCTCGATCGACATCAATCCCGCCACACCTCCTCCTACTTGGTCAGGAGGGGAAATTGCATCAGCCTGCGGTTTCGCGACGCCAATTTCCATATTCCGGTAGACCGTCCTACTGTCGGCAGCAAGAACCTCTCCACTAAAACACTTGGCAAGCGCAATGCCAATTCCCGTCTTTCCAGACGCTGTTGGGCCACAAATCACCAGAATTTTGGGGAGTTTCTGTACCATATTTCGGAATCGTATCACCCCAAACCCCACCTGACCACTTCTCCACACCTCAATCTGCACTTGTGCGATATACTTTTTTCTGCTAAGGTCAGCTGTTTCTCGAATCGACATCCTGGCATCGAGACTCACTCAATCAGGGAGCTTTCACATGTCCGCACCAATCCTCCGCATCATTCAAGGCGGCCGATCTGACAACACGACAGGAACGGAGCTCAGCACTCCCACGCCGGAGTGGTGGCGACGGCGCGTGGTTCGCTCGCTCCGACTGAGCCTATTCCGGCCATGGCTCTGGCCAGTTCAGCTCCAGCTAATCCGGCTCCGCAGGCAGAGCATCGAGCGAGCTCTGCACACGATACGGGGCGAAATCGGATTCGATGGCGCAAAAGACTTTGACTTCGTTCAGGCGTTCATCAATACGGAGAAAGAACGCTACAACGATCCCGCGTTCCGGAACGCATGCGAGGAAGCGCTCCGAATCGGACGGTTGACCCTCTGTGGTCAGCCCGTCATCCTCAATGAGGAGATCCGAGGGCGTGGCCCGAACACATTTCTGTATCACTTCGGGTGGGTGGTGGCACGACTCTCAGATCCGCTCCCAAAAAACCTGGCGGTGTAACAACGAGGCCCTACGGGGCGAGCCACAACCCAGGCATCACGACGAGACCCCCGATGTTCACGCGAACATTGGGGGCTTTCCGTTTGTTATCCACCTTTTTTTAAGAAAACTCAGCTAAAAATTGATACACTACATGCGTATTTAATTTGAACACGTATGTCGCTTACATCAAGAAGTGAAGAACTTACAGCTCGCATTCCAAGGGCGGAACGCGCGCCAGTCATACAAGTGTCACCGGAAGAAGAACCAGAAATTGAATCATTTAGTGACCGTGGGGATCGTATTCTCAAAGAGGCTGCAGCTCGAGTAAGCGCAACGTGGGCCGGACTTCGTTCCCGCCTGTCCAATTTTGGCGATCGCCTCGTAGGCGCAACAAAAACCGGCATTGGCGCGAGTGCTGCAGGAATCGAAACCAGCGGAACGATCGCGAAGCGAACCGCTGGAGCCACGGTAGACGTTGCGGCAAACATTCCACGCATGGGAATGGAAGTTGGAAAATTCGTTGCCGGAGAAGTCGCAGATCTCGCACAGGGATATAACGACATACTTCGCCCGCACGAAGCTGCAGACATGGAAGCTGTTGACACTCTTGATTTGCGCATTCAACGTATTCGAGATGTATTGGCTGATATCAAACCAGGAAAAGCTTACGATGGACTCACGAGCGAAATCGAACGTCTCGAGGCAGAAAAAGCAACGCTTCTCAATACCTCTCGACGCCTTGTCGGATCACAGACTGCCGGAAAGGCACTTGCGGCAGCAGGATCTGCGGCACGGAAAGGCGCAGGCGCTGTTGGTGCCGGGATCGCCATGGGCGCAATGGGTGTTGTAGAAGGCGCACGATCTGCCGGAGCGAAAGTTGAAGCAATGCGTGAGGCACGGCGCCAGGAGCAGGAAGATCGCCGTATTGAACATGAAAATGTGTGTATTGCACGTGCCGAACTTTTTCTCATGGATGCCGCAGAAGCTTCCGGTGAACCGGTGCAAAATCTCTCAAAAGAACATTTACGTATTCTTGGCACAAAACTGGAAGAAGTCGCCGCGCGGCGCCGAACGGTTGATGGATTGAAAGAAATGGGAAGAACGTTACTCTACGTTGAGGACGTCGTTGAGGTTGGGCAAAATCTCGCCAGTGCTGCGAGCGACTTTGCGGCATTTGCCAAAAATCCGAAAGCACGCGCCGAGTTCTTGAGCGATGTACGAAAAGCAGGCGTCACTATTGGAACAGCGCTTGGTGACGCATTTGCGACTGTTGGAAGAAAAGCTTTTGTTGAACCCGCGAAGCGCGGTGCACGTGTTGCGGGTCGCACTGGCGTTGCCGTGGCGAAAGGCGCAGCCGTCGCTGGTGCTGGACTTGCTGTTGCAGGAGTTGAGGCCGCTGCGAATAGCCGAGCAGGGCGAGCAGCAAAGAAAGCTGTTGTTGAGCAGTGGGAGGCGCGTAAACCAGCGATTGAACAAGGACTCGCCAGTGGCGTAGAGTCACTCAACAGGTTCGCCGAGAATGCAGCACGTCTTCCGGATGACGTCAGTAGGATGGCAGACGGATTCGCTGAACAAATTAATGAGGAAGCAAAGGAAGCATTTGGCTATTTCGATCGTATGATGAATACGGTTCGTCGCGCTGTAGCAGTCGCACAACGCAAGTGGAACGAATTCATGCTCGAGGTCGCGCAAGAAAAAGCAACGAGTGCAGAACAGTCAGTGCGTGTCGATGAAATTCGCGAAGCGGTAGATATCGTCAAGAAATTAGAAGAGATAACTGCGGACGATGATGGTGATGAGGAGGAAGCGGAACGAAGTGTAAAGCGACTTATGGCAGGAGCAAGATAGAACAACAGTAATATTATTTTATGTCTCTCCAAACCATCATCACCAATTCGCCACTCGAAAAGAAGGCAAAAGACGCGCTACTCAAGCGCCTTGAAACCGAGGGCGCGACCGAATCTGTACTTACAGACATCAAGGCCTCGCTTCAAGAATTCATCGACTCTGGGTTCAAAGAACTGGGAGTAACCGCGGACATGAACGATCCGCGAGCAAAGGCCATTCAAGCGGAGTTCGATGAGCAAGTTGCTCAGGCGCAATCGGAATATGAAGAAGAGCTAGAGAACCTGAATATCGATGCCGCTGTTGCTCAGGCAAAGGCCAATAGATCACTCGACGTCGCTCAGGCGGGTGCCATGAAGGCCGGTCTCGCGGCATAAGGAACATAAAAACACCGTGCCCATCGGCACGGTGTTTTTTTATTTCTTACACTGGTAACTTCCCTGCTTCTACTGCACGAGCAACGAGATCGGATTGCGGAATACCCAGCGCATCGTCGGAACCAAATACCTTTACCTGGATATCACCACCGTCACGCTCCTTCGCGCCAACCACAATGGTCCACGGAAC
>CAYHKX010000074.1:0-4264 GCA_964357305.1 uncultured Gammaproteobacteria bacterium
CCGGTCTGTAGGAACAGGTCGTGATGGTTCCGAGACATGGATTCGAACCATGATTAAGAGATTCAGAGTCTCTCGTCCTGCCGTTAGACGATCTCGGATCAGAGCATTTGAACGCTCGAAAATATACCCATTTTCGCTGACATCGTCAATCGGCTATACACTACATTTCTTTCATGGATTTCGTACGTATGCTACAAATGAATATATCTATGATCAGCGGCGTGGTCACAAAAGGCATGGGACTTGCGGGCAAAACCTTTGGCGTTCCGACGGCAAATATTTCGTTAATCACGCCAGCAGAGCTGGGAACGGGAACGTACGCCGGCATAGCCAAATGGGGCAATCAAACATATCCAGCGATGATCTATTACGGCAAGAATATGCCGCTCAAACTTGAAGTGCATTTACTCGACTGGTTCGGAGATCTCTATGGCACAACGCTTGCCGCAGATCCGCTCGCAAAGGTTTCCGAATACACACCGTGGATTTCCACCGACGTCATGAAGTCAAAAATCGCCGACGACATGCAACGCGTCCGCACCTGGTTCGCGCATGAAAAAGGACGTTGTGCGTAAGACGTAACCACTCAGGCTCACGACGACGCCCGACGCCCGACGCCCTACGGCCCACGCACCCCGCCATTACTCTCCCAACATCTGCGCAACCGCTACCACCGCAGCCTTCGCATATGGCCGAACGCGCTGTGGAATTTGGCCTGGCATAATGTCTGGGCCAAGAATTCCCGTTCCAATCGGCTTCATCAGATCGATCTGAATTGCAATAATCGCCGAGGTGACCGCGGTACCCATCACAAATCCATGACTTGTTTCTCCTTTCTCAATAATCCCGAGTACCACCGCTCCATCGATATCCTGACGCATCAACAGCCGCTTAAGCGCTAATGGCTTTTCTAGGGATCCTGGAACCCACACCACTTCAGCAACCTCGAGCCCAAGCTCTTTGGCGGTATTCTGAACCTCCTCCACCATCGCTTCCCCGTTCGCTTTATGAAACTGCCCCACCACGATTGCTATTCTTTTCATAGTGTATCTTCCGTCATTGCGAGGAGGGTAATCCAGACGCGGCAATCCAGGTGAACCTCGATTGCTTCGCTGCGCTCGCAATGACTGAGGGTAAATTACGTTAAACTCCCGCCAAGTTCGGACACGAACGACGTCACCGCGTCGCTCTCTGCTTTTTGAGGCACATGGACTGGAACCACAGTAACACCCTGCTGCAAAACGTCCAGAATCGCGTCCTCCAAGAGCTTTCGGGATTTTGGTTCTTTGAGTGCATCTACGTGAAACGCATAAGCGCAACCGATAGTTACAGTATTTCCATCGATACTGACCGGTTTCGCGTTCCTCAGAATAAGCGGCAACGCCACATTCCGCTCAGCCACATGCGCGCAACACCGTTCCCACTTGTCGACGAGTTCGGAGAGGGGGAAGGAGGCGGGAGCGTTGGACGTTGGACGTTGGACGTTGGACGTCACATCGACCACAGACACTTTCGTCGCCTGCTCAAAATCGTATCGAACCGGCTGCACAGGTGCCGAAACGGAAACAGTTGGAGCCGGCGTTGCTGCCACCGGAACCGGTTTCAGCGTCGGCGGCGCGGGAGCAATTGGGACAGAATTCGATGCTAACCCAAGAATTGCGATCTCAAGCGGAATCTGAGGGAGCGCAGGAATGCTTTGGCGAACGCGGGCGACAAGAAGCGCATCAACATATGCGCGAGCACGTTCTGTACCCATCATCGATCCTGCGGAACGAATGCGCTCAAGCGTCTTTTCGTCATATGTTTCGTTGGACGTGTCACCCAATGCCGCGAACATGACGCACCGAACGTACTCAAGCATTTCTTCCATGAGATGTTTCACCGATCCGCCATCGTTCACAAACACATTCAGTTTCTCAATCGCGCCCCGCGCCTCGCCACTCGCAACCAACTCAACCATATCCGCAACGAGTGCAAGGTTTGTCATGGGCAGCACCAACATTGCGATGTCTTTCGTGACATGCTGCTCACCAAGTGCAAACACCTGTCCGAGCAAGCTCTCCGCATCGCGCAAACATCCTTCGGACAATCGCGCAATGTGCGCCAATACGTCTTCATCAACCGCAATGCCCTCTTTCTCTGCAATCATCGCCAACCGCGGCATCATCACCGCTGGCGGAACCCGATGAAACTCGAAACGCTGACAACGTGAGGCGATCGTCGCAGGAATTTTATGAAGCTCAGTTGTCGCAAGAATAAAGATTGCGTGCGCCGGCGGTTCCTCGAGCGTCTTCAACAGCGCATTGAACGACGACGACGAAAGCATGTGCACTTCGTCGAGAATGAATACTTTGAATTTCCCGCGTGACGGCGCAAACCGCGCGTTCTCAATGATATTCTCGCGTACATTGTCGACACCGGTTTGTGATGCGGCATCTATTTCAATACACGAAAGCATTCTGCCTTGTACAAAATCTGTACACGCTGAACAGACATTGCACGGTTCATACCTCGCACCCCGCGCCTCGCCGCTCGCGTCTTTCCCCTCACAATTCAACGCCTTGGCGAGCAAGCGCGCGATGGTTGTTTTTCCTACGCCGCGTGGCCCAGAAAACAAATACGCATGCGCAACCGTATTCGTGGCCAACTGTTTCGTAATCGTTCGGAGCACATGCTCCTGCTCCGCAACCTCTGCAAACGTTTGTGGACGATATTTTCGGTACAAGGTTTCTGACATAGTTTATTTCGTCACGTCATCGATCCACGCGGTCAACGTATCTGCAAACGTTGTTCCTACTGCCTTCAACGCCTTTGGGAGTAGCGAAGTTTCGGTCATGCCAGGAATCGTATTGATTTCCAGAAACCACCCTTGGCTCGCCGCATCAACGATAATATCGGTTCGACTCACCTGTTTGCACCCAAGTGTCTGGTGTGCCAACAACGCAATCGTTTGAAGCTGCGCCGCGAGCTCATCAGGAATCGGCGCCGGACAAATCTCGTCTGCGAGCGTCTCGAGATTGTATTTACTTTCAAAGTCGAAAAAACCACCTTTTGGCCGAATCGCAATTACTGGCAGTGCTCGCGGTGTTCCGTCGAGATCTGCGATTGCGACGGTAAACTCACTTCCCTCAACGAAGTCTTCAATCAATACGGCATCAGTAAAACCAAATGCCTGCGTCACTGCATGATCTAGCTCTTCTTGAGATCGTACGATTGCCGTCGCAACGCTGCTTCCACCGTTATACGGCTTCACGACGACGGGATGAACGTACTGTGCCGACTCACCGACGCGAACGATCGTTGATTGTGGAACGAGAATTCCCGCTGCGGCCACTAACGTCTTCGTCTTGTCTTTATCCATGGCGATCGCGTGCGTCTGAACACCAGAAAAGAGATACGGCATGCCGAGCGTTTCCAAAAAACCCTGAATCACCCCATCCTCACCACCGACGCCATGCAACACCGGAATCGCAACATCGAATTCCTTGGTACGTGAAACAAAATCCTGCAGTGATGATGGAAGATTGAATACCGTCACTTCAAACCGATTCGCAAGCTGCGCAGAAACATTCTTCGCTGATCTCAACGCAATTTCTCGTTCAGAACTCGCCCCACCAGTAAGGATTGCAACGCGTTTCATACCCGAACATCCTATCACCTCCCCCGCATCACTCCAAATACCACAATTGGTGCTGCGAGCCAGAGTGTTCGGGGCAGTTCGTCACCAAAAATCACGCGAAGATGTGGGGAAAGCGTGGTGAGTATTTCCGCCGGCAGGAATGCGCCAATCACCGCCAGAATAAACCCGCTGATCAGCAGACCGCACACCACCAACTCAAATCCATTTGGTACAACACTCGGCTCAAAGTACGACTGGCGACGAAACACCACGTACCCAAGAATTGCGACAACAACAAAAATCGCAATACGTTGCTGAAACTCTGGCCACGTCGCGATGCCTGGAATATGCCCAACGTACGGCGCAAGTGCTGCGAAGGCTGCGCTCATTCCGAGTGCCGCGATCATTGGTACAATCGAATATCGGCCAATCGTGTACATAAACAGCAACGATCCAACCAAAACACTCGTTGCAATCAGTGCATCGAGCACGAGAAATTGCGAAATATCAAAAGACATGCCACTAGTATATCTCATACATGAAGAGAACCCTTTCGAGTCCTCTGTATGATGATCATTCCCTCAAATTCGCTTCTCGAAGCAGCTCTTGGACTTTCTTATCAAGCTTCGTTGGCGTCACGATCTG
>CAYHKX010000075.1:0-4201 GCA_964357305.1 uncultured Gammaproteobacteria bacterium
AAAGCGCCATACATTGTATTCTTTAAAATGCTAAAGCTTAGCTTTAACAGATGTCGTCACCACTCAAGAATACCTTATTTTTACGTACTTCTACGACACCGTCGTGCACAACCCTTTTCACAAGCGTCGTAAAACGCTCATCGTCAATACGATCAAAAACAGGAAGTGCACGAAGCCGCTTCATGGTCATCGGCCCCTCACGCAGCTGATCAACAATGCGACCACGGAAATAGCGGTCTGTATCTTCGAATCGCGTTTGCGAGGCGCGGGAACCTTGCCGATATTCAATCTTCTCTTTGGATCCATGCAACGGTGCAAACGGACATAATCCCCAAACATGGCCCCGTGACGAACAATGCAACGCGCCAATATCCATGAGCGCGTGGTTCCACGTCCAGACGTCGTTCGGACGGATGCGCTGCGCAAGGAGCTGCATCGACCTTGCATCAGGCCGATGGCGCGGAAAGACCCGACGGAGGATGCGAATGATGTTCGTATCAATGGGTGCGGCATCAGCATGTCGAAATGCGAAGGCAGCAATCGCGTTCGCGGTGTACTCGCCGATTCCAGGAAGCTTCTTCATTGCCGCAATATCGTTCGGCAATTCTCCGCCAAGCGCAATGACCATTTTTGCTAATCGATGCAACATCACCGCGCGGCGATTGTACCCAAGCCCCTTCCATAACCGAAGCACATCTGAGGTCTTTGCACCTGCAAGATCATTCCACGTCGGAAATGCATCTAAAAACGCACGCCATTTTGGCATAACACGATCAACCTGCGTTTGCTGCAACATAATTTCCGAAAGTGCGATGGCATACGGATCCGTAGTTCGTCGCCACGGGAGATCACGACCGTGCTTCTGAAACCACGCAAAAACCAATGCATGGAATCGCGTCACTCGCGCCTCAAAACTCGCGCCTCGCGCCTGCTTAGTTCCCCTCAACCCACGCGTAGAACGCGGCGGCGCTGGAATCCGCGAGGTTTGCGTCGATGTCTTCCGCATCGTCATATGGAGCGAGGGTATCAAATCGCTGTGCTGTTCCGGAAGCGAGTACTGTTGATGCTTCGGTGACATCACCAGAAATCGCGTAAATATCAAGTTTTGAAAGCCAACCGTAATTCACCATGCTGGCATGATCTGCCACCAAGTAGGTCAATTCACGCACATGGATTGTTGTCAGCCCTTGCACCACAATTCTCCCACCGTAAAACGTCAACGCCTCAGACCCCTCTCGATTCTCCGTCACAACGATCTGCGTGTTCTCGTCCATCCAAATCGTCGACGCACCAAACGTGATCTTTTTTCTCTCCCCCGAACACGTTACGATATTTTCACGCGTTGAATCGACGACGTCACACGTCACAGCAATCGTCTGTTCCTCAAGTACAGTGACAACAGGAGTCTTGCTCCGATACCCCTCTCCCCCGGCCCACGTTGCTTCAAAATGCCTCCCAACAACGAGCACAACCGAGAGTAACGCAATAAAACCGATCACCATCAGCATGTTCCTCCTGCCAGCTGTCAACCGTCTCGTGCTAGGCGATCTCATACGTCTGTTCAACGCGCGGAATCTCCACCGTCACACCCAACACTATTCGAAGATGCTCAGCAAACTTTTCCTTTGTTTCATTCTCGCCGTGCACGAGAAACACCATCTTTGGCAACGCACCAACGCCACGAATAAACCGCGTAAGTTTTTTCTGATCGCCGTGCGCAGAGAATGCGTCAATTGTCTCCACCGTTGCACGCACCTGGTGCTTCTCACCAAAAATCGTGATCTCCTTCGCGCCACCTTGAATCGTCTTCCCGAGCGTGTACTTTGCCTGGTACCCAACAATAAGAATCCCGGTCTTTTCATCGTCGACGTACCGCGCAAGGTGATGCATGATACGCCCTCCTGTCATCATGCCATTTCCCGCAATAATCACTTTTGGACGAGCGTCATCGTTAATCTGCTTCGAGGCATCAGAAGACAGCGTTTCAGTAAGCGTTGGAAAACGAAACCAATCGTCATCTTTCCCCGGTGCTGCAGGATGGGTGAACGAAAGGTATTCGCTAAAGTGGCGATAGAGTTTGGTTGCTTTAATGGCAAGCGGGCTGTCCAAATACATCGGCACATGAGGAATTTCTCCACGTTGCAACAGCTGATCAAGCGCGAAAAGAATTTCTTGCGTGCGCTCAACAGAAAACGCAGGGAGTAATACCGTTCCGCCGCGCGAAATAATCTTCTTCACGAATTCTGCAAGCTTCGCTTCACGCATGCTGGTTGGCTCATGCTCACCGCCGCCATACGTCGCCTCGCATACAACGATATCCGTTTCCGGTCGATCTTCTGTATCTGGCAAAATCGGTACGTCATCATTCCCAATATCGCCACTAAAAATAAATGATCGTGTTTCTTCACCGTCTGTTGCAACAACGCGGATAAATGACGATCCTAAAATGTGTCCTGCGTCGAAAAACTCCGCAGTGACACCGTCAAAGAGCTCAATGACATGGTGGTAAGGCACCGTCACCGTCTGCTCCAACATTGTGGCAAGATCCTCAGCATCATACGGCACCGGGTCACCACAGCGCTTCGCATTCTCTGCCATAACCTTCACCGAATCTTCAAGGACAATTTGCGTAAGCGCCTTTGTGGGCGGGGTCATATAGATCTTCCCAGTATATCCGCGTTTCACCAAATCTGGCGTGCGCCCGGTGTGATCGAAGTGCGCGTGCGTCACAACAACCGAGGAGATATGCGCAGGAGTAAACGCAAACGGCTCAAGATTCTTTTTTGAACACATGCGCTCCCCTTGGTGCATTCCGCAATCAATGAGGAGCTTACCCTTGGACGTTTCCAGCAAAAAACATGAGCCCGTCACGTCTTCTACGCCACCATGAAACGTCAAGCGCATATTAGTCCGCAATGCGCGCCTGGTACTCGACGAACCGAGACTTCACATGGTCGGCATGTGCTTGAAGATTTTGATCATCTCCAAGCTCTGATTCTCGTCGAAGGTCCTCAATAATCTCGTCGACAAGATCGAAATACGCCGGCTCATCCGCAATACCCTGCAAAGCACCTTCTTCACAGATTGTCTCAAAAAGCTCCTCCTCAGAGAATTCAATATTTTGCATCATATGCGAAATTGTATCATGATAGTGGCCTGTCAGGACGTTGTGCGTAGGCCGTAGGACGTAGCCACTCCGGCTCACCACAACGCCCGACGCCCTACGCACGACGTCCTTCTCTTATGCCCCTCAACTGGTCTTCTCTTCCCAGTCCCATTATCGCGCTCTCCCCCATGGCTGACATGACGGATAGCGCGTTTTGCCGTTTGGTCAAAGAAGTCACCGGTAGCGCTACGTACCCAATCGTGTTCCGCGAAATGGTCTCGAGCGAAGCGGTTATACGGAAAAACGATAAAACGCTCGGCATGACCGAAATCCATTCAGCCGAACGTCCGCTTGTGCAGCAACTCTTCGGCAGCGACCCAGCAACCATGGCAGAGGCAGCGAGAATCATTGCCGCAGAGCATCATCCGGAAGGATTCGATATCAACATGGGATGCCCCGTGTACAAAATCGTGCACAACTTTAACGGCGCAGCGCTCATGAAGGAACCGGTGCTCGCAGCAAAAATCGTCAAGGCGATCAAAGACGTCATCGACGTTCCGCTTTCCGTCAAAATTCGTCTCGGCTGGAGTGATCCAACGGAAGCAATCACGTTCGCAAAAGTGCTCGAGAATGTCGGTGTGGATCTCTTAACAGTGCATGGAAGAACGAAGACACAAGGGTATTCCGGCGTTGCGGATTGGAACATGATTGCTCGCGTAAAACAGGCAGTTTCAATTCCGGTATTATGTAATGGCGACGTCCACAAATCCACCCTCATTCCGCAAGCACTGGAAACGTCTGGCTGCGACGGCGTGCTCATTGCTCGCGGCGCGCTCGGCAACCCATGGATCTTCCGAGAATACCAAGAGATTCTACGCAACGAAACGCCAACGATCGTCACTCTGGAAGAACGGATACTCGTCGTCCAGCGCCACCTCGCGCTCCACCTAGAACAATATGGCTCAGGTGCCGTCAGCACGTTCCGAAAGCATTTAAGCTGGTATTTTAAGGGTATTGCGCACATCAAGTCAGATCGTGAGCGCATGATGGTTGCAAAGACCCAAGAGGAGCTCAGCGCGATCCTTGACGGTCTCT
>CAYHKX010000076.1:0-4189 GCA_964357305.1 uncultured Gammaproteobacteria bacterium
CCTCTGTGACTCTCCTCTTTTTGCAACACTCCCGCATAGCGCAACACAATCGTAATTCCAAGTTGACGCGCGGCCGTTGTAAGAATCCATGGCACAGAATATGTTCCATTTATCAACACGATGTCTGGGGCTTCTTGTCGCAAGACATCTTTGGTTTTCTCAAGTAGCACGCTCCACTTTTTGTGAATATTTATCGCCTTCTCCCAAGAAAACTGCGGAAGAATATCAATACCATTAATGATGTGATGCGCAAAAAATGACGGAAGATAATGACGAAAAATTACTGCACCCAAAAAATGACGGGATGCGATGTATTCAATACCAACAATCGTGTCATCCTTATCTTGAAGCCAATCAAAAAGCGCAAGATTAGAAATAGTGATGCCACCAAATGCATCACGCTGAACATTTGTTGCGATCTTCATGGAGAAATCATCATAACATACGACTTTGAATTAGGATTCATTTTGTATGATCGTATGAGCAATCCTCTGCGCAGTTTACCTCGTCGCGTTCCAGTTTTTCGCAGATACCATTTCCGCATGTTGGTGAAGGTTCTTTTGGTGAAAGCATGTGTTGTTCCGTTGGTGCTGGAGCAGGTGCTGCTGCAGGAGCAAAGAACGTCATGCCAAAATAAATCAGCGCAAATACTAACACTGGGAGCACAAGAAATGTGAGCATGGAGCCGAGGTGTTTCATCATACGGGGTGATCATACCGCGAGCGTGTAGTTTCGTTGTCCGCATGATAAGATGCAGAACGTATGATGCGTGCACGATGGTACCTTGCTTCGCTAGGAATTGTGCTTCTCGTGCTCTGCGGATGGTTTGTTGTGGTGCATGCGCGGGCTTGGTTTTCTGTTGCGACGGAATATCTCCGTTACGGTTACGTGCTTTCGCCGCATGTTGAGCGACGAACCGCGATGATCGACGGTGAACTGGTATCGTTACTTTTCATTCCCATTCAGGACGATGTGACATGGGGATTCGCGAATGATCCGTCTGCAATACAATCCGTGCATGAATGGCGGGGATCACTTAACGCGTCCGTGGTTATAAATGGTGCGTATTTTACCGAAACACAGCAGCCGGCCGGATATTTTTCGATTGATGGCAACGCGAATATGGCGTGCCCAATTGTGCCGGATGTTCGCGATGCCGCTCTTGGGTACACCTTTGCCGTGTGGATCACTGACGGCCTTCTTGAGTTCGGTTCCACGGTGGACCATCCAGAAATTTGCGGCGGGCCAGATGTGCCCCCGGTGACGGCGTTTACGTCTTTTCCAACGCTGGTGTATCAGGATGCGACAAGGATTGAGAAGGATAGCGAGCTGAAGGCGCGCCGCACCATGCTTGCAGAAACAGTTGATGGAGTGAAATCGATTGTGATTACCGAGTCTGGCGAACTCACGTTGTACGATGCGGCGCAGTGGTTCCTTGCACAGCATGAGGAGTATGCGATTGTGGGAAATCTCGATGGCGGGCAATCGACAGGACTTTCTATGCGTGGGGAGCGGTGGAATATAGAGATCCCTTCCAGTGCAGTTCCGAACGTCATTTGGGGCAGGTGACGAATAAGCAAACGAGGCCCTTGCGTAGGGCCTCGTTGCGTCGTTCGCGAGCCGTGGCTCGCGGCTGTGGGTCAGAACTGCGCCGCGACCGCGTGCCGACTTTCGACGACGGTAACGGGGGGGACGATTTTCAACCCACCGTTTCGGTAGTGGTGTCGGCGGGGGATGCCGGCATGGGTCATGGCCTCGAGGATACTCTCAAGTGGCCGCCCGGCTTCTTTCGGGGTTAGGACATTTCCCCGCACGTAAGCAAGAAGGGCGCTTGGGATGATTGTAGTTGTGTTGTTTTCACGTGCCTGAGCAATCGCATGGGACGCGATGGTAAGAGCCAGTTCTGGCTCGTACTCGTCTGCGACCCAGACGCCGCCGAGAATCACGTCTCGCGGTGAAATGGGCATCAGGACGGCGATCGTCAGGACTTCTTCCTCTTCGCGGACGATATAAACCATGTTTTCCCTTCGGAGTTTCTGGAGCATCTCAGCGGAGAGGAGTGGATCTTGGAAGAACTGTGCAAGCGGTTTTGTCCAATTGCCAATCGTCACCATGTGGTACCTGCGGGGTGTGAGGGGTGAATGAGGATGCACACAGAAAACAAAAACGCCCGGGAGATGAACTCCGGGGCGTTGTGCATGCTACACAAGAAAGCCACGGGTTCACCTTGGGAGGATAATCGTAAGCTTTACTGTATGACATGAAGTGATCTGCATACCTTTTAAGGATACCACAGGTGTATGTGTTTGCAAATGCTAGAATGTCACATGGCTCACATTTCATGTTTTTGGGAAGATTCGTGCGTGAGCACTTTCCTGCTGTGGAAAGACGACGTTGGCTTTTGGGAAAAGTTTGATAGCATTGTCGCGTATGAATACTCCCGCAAAAATTGTGCTGAGTGTTGCAGCGGTTGGTGGGCTGGTGGGATTGAGTTTTTGGCTGGTGCCAAAATGGTTACCACAAACATCGCTGGACGGCGTGTTGGGCTTTTCGCCAAATGGCCCATTACCGATAATCGGCATTACCCAAACGCGACATGCCGACGTCGAGGGGACGGCTGGTTGTGATGTGCGGTTGCTGTACCCGCAGATTGAAGACGATGGAACGCTCTCGATATCTTCCGGGGCACGAGAAAAGATGAATGAAGCGATCACAAAACAAGTTGCCGATTTTTTTGGCACAAACACCGTGTCGCTCGATGAAGCGGCGACGGCGTTTGTGACATCGTGTCAAGCGGATCTTGCAGAAGCAATGCGTTGGACGAATGACATGACGGATGATCCGTACCCTTTGCTCACGAATGGATGGGAAAGCGAAATTGGGTATGACATAAAACTCAACGACGGGAAATATCTTTCACTCGGCATCGCGAATTCCTTGTCGACTGGGGGAGCGCATCCGAATATCACTGAGCTATTTCTTGTGTTCGATGTGGAAACTGGCGCTCTTGTGACATTGCGAGATGTGATTCCTGCGGATCAGCTCATGGCATTTGTGGTGAGAGAGAAACAGTGGCTCGTCGACACCATGGCGGATCAGTTGTTTGAAGAATTGACGAGCGAATTCGCGGCATTCGTCGCGACGCCAACGCAAGAAGAGACCGATCGATACGTCGATGACGCGATGTTCTATCTCACGTCAACCGACATTGTGACATTCTACAATTCGTATAGTATCGCGCCGTATACCACCGGGCCAATTGAGGTAATGAGTGCGAGATAAATACAAGTGGTATACTTTTCATCTATGGGACAACGGAGGAAAAGTCCGGATTCGGTGAAGGGGAACGTACGGGTATTCTTAAAAGATGCACGTCGTAAACAATCGGTAAGCAAGCAGCTTGCAGATGTGTTGACGGATTCGTTTGGCACAATTGCATTTTTTTTGGTGAACGCGATGTTTTTTATTGTGTGGATTTTGTGGAATATCGACTTGGGTTTTCATCTTCCCGTCTTTGATCCGTACCCATTTGGTATGTTGACGATGATCGTGTCCCTTGAAGCGATTTTTCTTTCGGTGATTGTGCTGATGAGTCAAAATCGCGCCGCAAAGATTGCTGATCTGCGAGAAGAAGTTGATCTTCAAGTGAATATTGAATCGGAAAAGGAAATTACGCAGATGCTGAAGATGCTTGAGCAGATTGGGAAGAAGTTGCTTGTGAAAGAGTCGAACGGAAAAGATCTTGCGCAAATGAAAAAGACGTTGGATTTGGGAGATTTAGAAAAAAAGATTACAGAAGAATGGGAACGGTAGCATTTAGCAGATAATATTGTTGCGATTTCTGGAGAAGAAATGCTTCAGCTTGAACGTCACACACCATCGTCCACCGGGCATCCAAACCCGGTGGATGTTGAAATGGGTTTTGAAATTGGAGTAGCCAATCATGTCGTCGAAGGGGAATGGGTGTGGGCCGACAATGTCACCGAAATTGGCGTGCACCATGCCGTGTTCGGTACATCGCTCGAACCACCACGCTACAAGTGCCACCATGGCATGCGCTTTGCCACCATTGCCGGTGAAGCAGCCGACGAGATATGAACTTTCACGTGCTTCAGTGCAGTACCCAGCGATGAATCCAGCAACGACTTGACCGTCAAGTGTCGCGACAAGTACTTCGACGTCGTGTGGG
>CAYHKX010000077.1:0-4139 GCA_964357305.1 uncultured Gammaproteobacteria bacterium
TCTGCTCGAACATCCGCACATCGTTCGCATCCAACATAAAGGTTTGGATTATATGAACCTCCGCCGTCTCCCCTCACGAGCGTGTCGTAGAAATGAATCGCGGGAACCTGGAGATGATCCTAATCTATCACGAAATATTCCTCACAACAACGCCGTCTGTTTCTTCGAAAATCGTGCTGGTTCGTCACCAAATATTTTTACTTTGCCGTAGATCCCGTCATATCCCGGCGTGATCGATAGCTGTCCAGATCGAACGCGATACACCGCTTCCGCGACCTGATCACCGGCGATTGTGGTGATCGAGGCACGATCCGCGTCGAGGAGGATATGGAATTCGTTGCCGATATTTGCAATCATTTTCTCATACAGCTCCTGTACCTTCTTGCCTGCCGTCGACGAGACACCGAAACACTCCGCAAGAATTTCTTGGAGCGGGACAATAGATTTGAACGGCACGTGGCCGTCCATCTTCGGCGGGCGATCGGCAAGTTCAGCGACACGAGAGAGGACGCCGATGGTGAGCGGCCGTTTGCACGTCGGGCAGACACCTCCGATATTTTTCGTCTGTTGTGGCTCGCACGAGAAACCGCAGTTTGCACAGCCGTCGATGTGGTATTTCCCTTCCTCAGGATAGAATTCGATGGTGTATTGAAACGCTTTCGTGTCGCGCTCCCTGAAAATGCGTACGAACTCATCGTATGAATACTTTCCAGAATCGATATCGAATACATTTGCTTCGCGACCAAAGTTTCTTGGTGAATGCGCATCGGAGTTTGATAAGAGCATAACGTTGTCGAGCGCGGAAAGTGATCGGTTCATAAGCGGATCGCTCGAGAGCCCAGTTTCAATGGCGTAAATGTACGGTGTCATTTCCCCAAAGCATTCCTCAAGACTGTCGAACCCGGATTTCGATCCGAAAACGGAAAACCATGGTGTCCACGCGTGTGCCGGAATCAAGAGAATACGTTCATCGATATCGCGAAGGCGTTTGTAGAACTCCTCGGAATCGAGACCAAGAATTGGTCGACCATCGGATTTGCGATTATATCCTCCATCATCCAGCCATGTGTTGATTTTCCCAACGACTTCCAACGACGGCGCCATGAGAATATTGTGCGTGCGGCGCGTCTTTCCTCCACGTTTGTAAATCTGGGCGATTTCCGTCGTCATCATGTATCGCATGGACGAGTGTGCTCCAGACGTTAATCGATACAACCCTGGCTCAGCTTCGATAAGCCGATCCTGCATTTCCGCGAACCATCCAGGGTGCGTGAAATCTGCAGTTCCGAGCACATTCACCCCTTTCTTCTCGCACCACAACGCATTATTCTCGAGCGTGAGCTCCTGAGAACACGCGCGGGAAAATCGTGAATGCAGGTGCCAATCCGTTATGACGCGCATATCAATACCTTCAAACGACGCGAGTGTATCACCACAACAAGTGCGGTAAGCACAAGAACAATTCCAGCGTATTCCATCATGCTGCCAACCGAAAAACTCCGGCGCGTCATCATAAGCAATAGATCGTAAATCGTGACGACGGCGAGCAGAAACACCGTTACTCCAAGCACAATTCGACCAATACGGTCGCGAACAATCATGAATCCGATCGAGATGATAAAAAGAAAAATGAGAAACGCCTTCGTGATTGGTAGAAGTATGAGAACGTGCGTTATTGCAATGCCCCACACTACAATGGTCAACGCAATCGTACGAGAAAGCGCTTTCGTTTGCGCAATGTACCCTGTGGCAATAATCATGATCGCTGCAAGAGTGCTAATCCAAAGTGCCGCATGAGACAAGTCACTCGTCATCGTTCCCACGCCACGCGCACTGTACGACGCGTCTACAAATTTTGCCAAAAACTGCCACCACAACGCTGGCCCAACACCAAGTACAACACCCGACGCCACAACCGCACCACCAAAAATCGGGGACGCTCGCAAAAGACGCAATACATCATTGAAAAACACCTGAGCACTCATCAACAGCCTTCTCCACAGTGTTTCGACAAGCGCAAGAATATTCATACGTCAAAATAATATCAAGTTCGGTACTAGGACGGGAGACGGTCCCAAAGCTCAAAGAACAACACGCGTTGTGTTTCGAACATCGCTCGATTATCCACGATAAGACCTGTGAATTCTCCACGTTGATCAAGAAAAATATTTGCAACCTTCCCGGCATAAATCAGTACATACGTCGGTGCACCGGCCACGCTCATGACATGTTTACGCTCATCGAGTCCAGAGGTGACTCCGGGTGTTCCAAAGCTAATATTTTTCACGTGAATTTCTTTCGCAATACGCACCGCGGTAAAATCTGGAAATCCCATGTAAAGACCCGCACTCCGCACTGCACTTGAAGAATACACAAAGTATTCCTTGTCATTCAGTTTCTCGACAGAAGCAAGTACATCCTCCAGAATCGCTCGAACACCCTCAGATCCCTCGTACATACGCACAATTGGCTGACGGTCTCCCCCGTCGTATAGTGTTTCAAGTTGGGAAACCATCGCGCCAAGATCCGCGGTTGCGTGGTGCAGGGCAGCCTCTTTTTCTGCCGCAATTTCTTCCAGTCGCCGTGGCGAGGTTGCGACGAAATATTGCCGAGTTTCCGCATTATAAAAACGCGCCAGGCCATTGGCCTGGAGCACTTTGAGTACATCATACACCGTCCCACGATTCATCCCCGTCGCTGCGGCAAGTTGTCGCACTGACGACGGCCCCTCCTTCACGATCTACAAGTATACCTTGGCCTCTTTCAAGGAAATTCCCAATGCATCAAAGAGGGATTCGTGGGTGTCCATGTGTGAAGCGTATCGGACAAGGCGATACGTGTCAAAGAAAATTATGACAGTTCAGCCCCTTGCCGTAGCGCCTCGGCGCGCAGTAATTCGTCGGGGGAATTAATGCCGATCACCTCCAATGGATCGACGTCAACCGTCACCACCTCCTTGCCTTCCGCCATTGCCATCGCAATGACATCGGTCAAATAATACTCTTTGCTCGCGTTTTCATTCTTTAAACGATCCAATCGCTCCCAAAGCCAGGCGGTGGGAAAAGAATAAATGCACGGATTCACTTCCCGAATCTGTTTCTCCTCGTCGGTGGCATCCTTCACCTGTCGATCTGCAATAATATTCCCCTGTGCATCGCGCAAAATTCTACTCCAAGAGACAAACCCCAAGTAATTCCCTTCAAAATGAGGAACCTTGGCGGTAAGCATGATTACTGCATCAGGATGGTCATTCGCCTTTTCGATCAAAGAACGCACGATGGTTGGTGCAATAAATGGATGGTCGCCGTACAGCACCACCACGCGCTCAGCATTACCGACAGCGCCCTTCGCAGCCTTCACTGCATGACCTGTTCCCAGAATCTCCACTTGAACCGTGTATTCAACCGAGTCCCCAAGTGCTTCACGGAAGCGCGCCTCGCTCCACGCACCAACGACGACAATTGGCTTCTCGTCGACTCCAGACTCCTTCACACTCCGAACAAGCCGCGTGACCATCGGCTCTCCCGCCACCGGAATCAACGGCTTTGGAATATCGCTCTTCATCCGCGTCCCCTTCCCGCCCGCAAGAATAATCACCCGAGTGTTCGGCATAGTGAAGAAATGGTAGCACGCTAAACCGAAGGAACGCCATCGTCGTCGGCTGGGACATCGATCGCAGCAAAAATATGACCGTCACTGAACAAAAATCGAGCCTTGCGGCTCGTTTTTGATGTCAAAAGATACTTTGTCCTGGCGGCCACCTACTCTCGCCAACCTTGACTACCATCGGCCCGAGCAGTCTTAACGACCGTGTTCGAGATGGGAACGGGTGTGACCCTGCCGGAAGTGCCACCAAGACAAAATATCTTTTAATGCAGAGAAAGAACATCATCACGAGATTGAAACTCTTTATTTTAGTCCAGTTTCGTGGCGGAGCAAGCAAAGCTTCAGAGACGTACTTCTTGGTACGTCGAGGAAGTTTGCGCCGCGACAACGCGAAAATGGGCAAAATAAAGAGTTTCAACATCGCAATCAGTGAATGGAGAGCTCGACCTATTAGTACCGCTCGGCTGAACGCATTACTGCGCTTACACCTACGGCCTATCAACCTAGTAGTCTCCTAGGGGTCTTAGTGAATA
>CAYHKX010000078.1:0-3895 GCA_964357305.1 uncultured Gammaproteobacteria bacterium
GGGGGATTCGAACCCTCGACCCTCTCGGTGTAAACGAGATGCTCTAACCAGCTGAGCTAAGCATCCAGGCCTTTTTTTCAGAACGGAAAGAGCATATCGGAAAACTTGAAACTTTTCAATCTCCCAAGTATAGTATCGGGCGTTCGACCGTGTTCTGCGCGGATGGTGAAATTGGTAGACACGCCAGCTTGAGGGGCTGGTGCTAGCAATAGCTTGGAGGTTCGAGTCCTCTTCCGCGCACCACAACATACCGTCGATTTCGACGGTATGTTGTTTTCTTCCCGACTTGCGCCAAATTTGTTACCCTTGCTCTACTATGTCTTTCTTCCACCATCCGCTCGTCAAACGCATGAGCCGAATTCTCACATTCCTTACCGCAATTGTGGCGCTCATCGCCTTCATGGCATGGATTGGATATACACAGGATCACGCAAATGACCCGCAGCCGCTCACGGTAGCCGTGAACGACCAAGACTGGTTCGAGGGCGGCGCTTCTGCACCAGTAACCATCGTAGAGTACAGTGACTTTCAATGTCCAGCGTGCGCAGCATATTACCCGGTGATGAAAGAGCTCATCGCCGCATACGGTGAACAAATCAAAATCGTGTACCGCAATTATCCGCTCACACAAATTCATCCAAATGCACAACTCGCCTCTCAGGCTGCAGAAGCCGCTGGTATTCAGGGGAAATTCTTCGAAATGCATGATCTTCTCTTTGAAAACCAACACATGTGGAGCGATCTCGCGGATCCAACCGAAGCATTCATTGCCTTCGCGACCAACATTGGTATCAACGTCGACCAATTTCGAACAGATTTGACGAGCAGCGCCACGCGCACCGCAGTCGCGGAAGATGTTCGTAGCGGCATGAGCACAAACGTTTCAGGTACGCCATCATTCTTCCTCAACGGTGTGCTCATCGATAGTCCACAGGGATTACAGCCATTTATGAACCTCATCAACGCCACGCTCACTGCCTCAGTGACCGACACGGATCAACAGCAATCAACTCCCGCCACTGAATAATTCTATGACGACCTTTCGCTGGTACCCCATCACCGCACTCATTCTTGCTGGCATTGGGTTTGTAGACGCGACGTATCTCACTATTGAACACTACTCGAACTTTAGTCTGCCATGCACCATCACGAATGGCTGCGAAACCGTCACCAACAGCGTATATTCGCTCCTGTTCGGAATTCCTGTCGCTCTTCTCGGCTCACTCTATTACATCGGAGTGCTCCTGGTGGTCTTCATCATTCTTGAGTTTGGTGCGAAGCACTATCTCCAATACGTCGCAATCGGTTCGACCGCAGGATTCATATTCTCAATGTGGTTCGTTTACGTACAAATTGTCCTCATTGGTGCGATCTGTCAGTACTGCATGATTTCCGCCCTTACTTCAACCCTCCTCTTTTTCGCATCAATGAAGTATCTGTACGATCTTAAAACTTCCTCGTCTTCCCCGTTACCACCCGAAGCGCATTCGGAATAACACGGAACACAAAATCCTTACCATTCAATCGTTCACCGTCCACGAGGGCGGTGACGTTTGTTTCGTAGGAAATACGCAATGTGGAAAATGGCACAATGCCAATACTCGCTTTTTTACTAAATAACGAAAATTTTGGAACACGGAGAATCAGTGATAATCGCTCATCAATCGGGCTCTGCATCCCAGCATCATCTGGCGCTGCGAAATTTCGCACTTCCACGCTCGCCTTCCGTTGTGGTGTCGTGGTGTATGTCCCATGATCCACCACAAAGTCTGCACGCTCCTCAATGTGCACAGACTGTAAAAATCGTTTTCCGTTCACTTCGCCAACGTCGAGGGATTCAATAATACGTGCACTGAGTACATCACACGCCGCAACACCCGTCGGCATCCCAAGGAGCTCAGTCATTGCGCCCTGTGGTCCAATCGGAAGAAGCGCGACTACGGTTTTCCTTTCGCCCACCGCATCGAGTACGCGACGAAGCGTCATGTCATTTCCCACCGCAACCACCGTGGTGACCCCGCCACGAATTTCGTCACGAATCAACTCATTGGCATCACGAAATAACGCCAGACGAGCAATTTTGCCGGCGATGCCCAAGTCTGTTAGGCGCGTTTCGATTTGTGCAAGCTCTCGTTCAAAACGACGATCTTGCAGCGCCTCGTCATACACGTAGCAATACACACTTATTCTTCAGGTGTTTCTGCGACACGCTTTTTCCCCTTTGGCGTTGCATCTGCACCCATACTGATACATCCATTCATCTGTGCGCCCGGACCGATCGCGAGGACATCGGTTACTACATCACCGGTCATGGACGACGACGGCAAAAGCTCAAGTTTGCCACGAACCAAAATATTGCCACGAATTGCACCGCTCACAAGCGCGTTCCCCGCTTCAATATCCGCTTCAACAAGCGCCTGCTCGCCAATGCGTAAATCACCTTGTGTCTTCACGGTGCCATGCACCTCGCCCTCAATAATCAAATCACCCTCTGCAACAAGGTCGCCATCGAGTCGTACCCCGTGCGCAATGATCGTTTCTGTCCCTGTTCCTTTGGCCATAAAAATACGATTAGGTTACATCTCTTTTACCACGTCAATCCCAAGAACATCCATACTATTTCTCAACACGTGATCGACGGCCGCAACGAGCGCCAAACGGGCGCCAATCGTGGCATCATCTGCACCGTCAAGAATACGAACCTCCGCGTAATAGCGTGAGAATTCCTGAGCAAGGTCAAAGACATACTGTGCAATGACCGACGGCCGAGCCTCCACACCAGCCTGGAACATCATGTCCGGAAAATGTGCGACGCGCTTCAAAAGCGAGATTTCGATCGGCTGCAACAATAATCCAGCGTCTGACTTTGGTACAAGAGACGTCTTTCCCATCAGACTCTGAATACGCGCGATGGTGTACAACATGTATGGCCCAGAAAATCCATCCGTGGACATCGCCTCGTCCATATCAAACACAATCACTTTCCCTGGATCTTGACGCAGCATCATGAACTTTATCGCCGCAAGCGTGAGCGTGAGCGCGTTCGCCTGAATCTTCTTCTCCTTCCAGTCCGGATGACGAAGTTTTGTTGAATCGATCAGTGCCGTGACCATCGCATCACGCAGATCGACATACCGAATAATATTACCCTTGCGTGACGACATCGCGCCATCTGGCAATGTCACCATCTCGTAGCCCAAGTGCATGAGATCCTTGTGGAAATCAAGACGCTTCAGCGTCGCGAATAGTTGCTTCATGTAGAGCGACTGACGGACGTCGATGACGAAAATCTGCCGATCCGCGTGATAATCATGCTCCTTTTGCAGCGCCAATGCGAGGTCTTTCGTGGCGTACAGCGACGAGCCGTCTGTTTTTAGCACCAGGAACACCCCAAGATTTTCGTCAGCAAGGTCCACAATGGTGGCCCCCTCACTCTTTTTGGCGATTCCTTGAACAAGCATGGTGTTCACCAACTCCTTTCCCGGCGTCTCCACCTCGCTTTCGTAGTACCACACGCCTGGCTTCACGCCGAGCTCTGCAAAAATCGATCGAAAATCGTCTAAACTCCAGTCACGCGTTTCGCGCCAGAGCGAGTACCACGGCTGTTCTTCGGCTTCGAGTTTGCGTTGGATGTCCGAAATTTCCTCTTTTGCTTCTGGGTGCTCCTCCACAAACTGCGTTGCGCGGGTGTACGCATCACCAAGCATCTTCACGCGGTCTTCCTTTGCAATCTTTTCGTCGCCAAAAAACTTCTCGAATCCCCACACCGCCTTCGCTACATGTGCACCAATATCGCCAATGTATGCTGCTGCAATCACCTCGTAGCCGTTTGCATTTGTGAGGTTCACGATCGCCTGGCCGTAAATAGCGTTTCGGAGGTGACCAATGTGAAATT
>CAYHKX010000079.1:0-3814 GCA_964357305.1 uncultured Gammaproteobacteria bacterium
TTTCTTTTTCTACTTGATTCTTTTCATCTACAAGGCGGTTGTAATTTTCAAGAGAGAATTTTGAATCTATGGGTATTATCTTATCTTTTACAAAAACTACTGCATCCACAATAGTTCCATCTTTAAATGAATATTGCATTTGATAACTTCCTGTAGGTAAAACATTTTTTAGTAAGGTTTCAAGATAATATTCTCCGAGAATCCCGCGGTGTTTTGGGTTTTTGAGTATATCTTGCAGACTTTTCAGCTGTGAGGAGAAATCCAGAACCTGTTTGTTTGTTGCATCGAGTGTTGTGAGCTTTGTGGTAACTTCTTGAATAATTCGAGACGTTTGTCCAAATTGATCCTGCATGGTTTTTTGCGAGTCCGCGATGCCTTTGTAGAGCTGATCGTTTACTCGATCGAGCTTCGTTTGCACTTCTTGCCGTTGCTCGGTTGAAACTCGTAGAAATTCCTGGCGAATTCGATCGAGTTCAGTCAGGATATTTTGCGACGCACTAGAATCGTTCGCGTTGCGACTTTGGAGCCATACGAGTGTTCCTATGACTGCAGCGAAACCAATTCCGATGAAAACAAGTAAGGAGTAATCCATAGTTTTGATTGACGGTGCGTGTTTGCGCGCTTATACTTTTCCAGTGTTTCTTTAGTATATCACAATTGAGGATATATTTTACGACACATGTGCGGGCATGACCTCGTAGCTCAACTGGATAGAGCAGGTCCGTCCTAAGGACAAGGTTGCAGGTTCAACTCCCGCCGAGGTCACCATCGGGACATTTAAAAGACGAACTACGTTGTCGCTTCTGCGGTGCTCGCTCGACGTACCAATAAGTACGCCTCGCTTTGCTCCTCGAAGCTCCTAGTATTTCGCCCTTTAAATGCCCCGATGTGTTCATTCTCATAAAAATTGTTTCACGTGAAACAATTGACGTCAGGTTTTAGGTCCGCCGAGCATCGCGAGGCGAAGCGAGCGGCCGATGGACGATAGCGCCGGGTGGGCGAAGCCCGCCCCAGCGCAGTCCATCGGGTAAGCGAGCACGGGCCTGTAGCTCAGTTGGTAGAGCGCTGCATTCGCATTGCAGAGGTCAGCGGTTCGAATCCGCTCAGGTCCACCACAAAACGCCGACATTACAATAATTTTCGACTCAGGTTATAAAAAAACTTGCGTACCGTACCGTGAAAAGTACGTCTCACGAGCTTTTAACCACCACCGAAACTGATTGTAATGTCGGTGTTTTGTAATACATTAAAAATTGTTTCATGTGAAACAATTTCATATGCAACAGGCTTGTTGATAAGATGAAAATATTGCTTGTGTATTTGTCTACGTAAGAATAGACAAGTACACCAATTCTTGCGATTCGCATGTTATAAACATCGATATCCATACTTTATCCACAGTTTGCAGTTATTAGCGTTGTTTTTCCTTTCAGGTTGACGCATTATTGTGTTCATGGGTTGGGACTCTCACAGAATGGTTAGGAAAATTATAGCGATAACTTCGCTTATATTAGCTGTATTTTTCGTTTTTCGTGGAAACGTAGCGTTTGCGGACATGGCATCCACGAATTATCAGATTCAATGGGATGAGATTTCGTCTGGCGGAGGTTTTTCTAGTTCAGCAACATATGGTCTCCGTGATAGCACTGGTACGAGCTCGGCGGGTTCCGCTTTAACTTCTTCCAGTTACGCGATTGATTCGGGATTTCGTGCCGGTCTGTACGATGAAGTGATCCGCTTTACTCCGTATGTTCAGGATTCGAGTACGCAGGTTGCCGCAGTTTCTGCGACATCCGGACCTTTTAACCAAGTTACCGTCACGACAACAACTGGATACGCCGTTGACAACTATATCCTCATTGTTCAAAACGAGGGTGCAAACCAAGTTTCAGCGATGGGACAGATTACTGCGGTGGGCGCGACAACACTTGGGATTCGTTCGAACTATGTGGGGACTGCACCGACAATTGATGGCTCAAACGATTACGTTTATCTCATGAATTCATCAACGGCAATGGGGCTTGGTACGCTTTCCAGCTCAACTGTCGCGACGCATACCATTGGTTGGGTTTCCACGTCAGATGTTGATGACGGGTACTCGGTGTATATGTTCAGTAATGGCGATTTGATTTCCGGATCGAACAGTATTCCCGGCGTAGCTGATGGTGCGGTAACGGCTGGGGCAAGCGAATACGGCGGTCGATCGTCGGATTCAACACTTACATCATCGACATTCGATACCCAGGATACTGCATTTACAACAGATCCAGCACTCGTTGCGAGTGTCGCATCTCACCCATTCCTCACCATCGGCTTCGTAACGCTGAAGGCGAGCATTGAATCGGCGCAGCCTGGAGGAAGCTACGCGCAGACATTAACCGTGATTTTTGTGGGAGAGTACTAGTATGGGCATCGTTCGGAAATATGGCTTGCTGGTTGGGATGGTCGGGGCCTTTCTTTTACCGGGTCACATTTTTGCGGTTTCCACACCTTCAGCTGCTGATATCCAAGTCTTTCAGGGCGAAACACACACGATAGAAATTCCGGTAGAGAACGATGCTACAAATGAACAAGAGATTACATTTTCCTTTGCGCATGTCCGTTTTGATGATCAGGGCAATCCAGTACTCGAGCAGGCTGTTGACGATGTGTTCTGGCTGAGTATTTCCCAGTCGTCAATCCATCCTCAAGAAGGAGAAACACGGTTTATTACGGTTACTGCGTCTCCACCCGAAGAAGTTGCCTCTGGAAGCTATGTTTTTGCGCTTCTTGCAACAGAAACACGTGAAGGACCCCTTGCGCTCACGCATGGGACCGCGACGCTTGTGTTTATCACGGTTGGATCCGTGAAAAGCGATGCTCGTTGTGTGAGTTTTTTTCGAAACGACGACGGGACGTTTTCGCACACATTCCAGAATGTTGGACAAGGTATACTCTACGATGAGGGGGAAGTAGTGCTGCGTGGACCATTCGGCATTGCGCTTGCTGCAACACCGAGCAACCCATCACGTCATCGGATATTTGCTGGGCAAACCCGTGCGTGGACCAGCGAATCAATGACGATTCCCTGGTGGACATTCGGTCCTCGTTCATTTTCCCTCGAGTCAGATCATTTATCGTCGGCGTGTTCGCGAATTTCTGCAGGATTCGGGTGGATTCCTTTTGTGGCAATTCTTGCCGGAATTGGTGGTATTTTCGTAGTGCGTCGATGGAAGTAATTTCATGATGCGGAGGATATTTTCTTGGGTGTGTGCCTTTTTTGCGATAGTCATCGTGATTTTTCCGGCTGTCGTACGTGCTGGCACAGTGGAGAATCTCACCGATCAGCCGTCAACAATGCAAGTTTCCGTTGGTTCGAATCATAAATTCACCTTTACTCTCACATCGCTGATCTCCGAGGGATCTGCTATCTCTCTTACATTCCCATCCGGATTTACTCTCAGTGCTCTTGGAGAGAATGATATTGATATTGCGGACGACGGCGTGGATCTTACGACGTCTAGTGACTGTTCTGGATCAGATCAGGTTTCGGTTGGATTTTCGGGTCAAGTAGTGCTTTTTACTATTTGTAGCGGAGACGGTGGAGCTATCGCAAATTCCAGCGTCGTGACCATTGAGATTGGGACGAACGCCGCGTCATCAGGGTTTGGTACGCAACGCATCACAAATCCTTCCGCAGTCGCGTCATATTTTATTAATCTCTCTGAAACCGGCGGGAATTCAGGATCAGTTATTTTTACGACAACGACAACTGGAAGTTCTGCAGTCACTGCTACGGTCCCTGATCCTGGCGGTGAGGGGGATGGTGGAGGTG
>CAYHKX010000080.1:0-3809 GCA_964357305.1 uncultured Gammaproteobacteria bacterium
GTCATCCGTCGTAAGGCAGGTAAGGCCGCGAAGAGCGATTAATCTCTCCTATGTTGCGAAAGAATATCCTCGCGAAACGTCATGGCGCAAAACGTCGCGCTATCCGTACACGCGCAAAAATTCACGGCACTGCTGTTCGTCCACGTCTGAGTGTTTTCCGCTCAGACAAGCACATCAGCGCACAGCTTATTAATGACGACACAGGTCGTACGATTTGTGCTGCATCTGATATGAAGCTTTCTGCAAAAGAGAAACCAATGGTACGAGCAGTACAGGTTGGCGAAACGTTAGCGAAGGCTGCGGTCGCTGCAGGCGTTACTACGGTGATCTTTGATCGCGGTTCGTATATTTATCATGGTCGCGTTGCGGCAATTGCAGAGGCATGCCGTGCGAATGGCCTTCAGTTCTAACCTATGACCGACCAAGTACAAACACCAGCACCAGTAGCTCCAGCAGCAGCTGCTCGTCCACCGTTCGGGGCGAATCGCCCAGGAGGCCGTGGGGGTCGTCCAGGTCAAGGCGGGAACCGAGGCGGTGATACCCGCGGTAAAGGCGGTGCACGCGGCGGACGTCGCGATGACCGTGAGCCACGTGAGTTCGAACAGAAAATTCTCGAACTTGCTCGTGTCACTCGTGTGACCAAGGGTGGAAAGCGTATGCGCTTCCGCGCGAGCGTCGTGATTGGCGATCGTCGTGGCCGTGTTGGTTTCGGAGTTGCCAAGGGTGCTGACGTTGCAATGGCGGTGGAAAAGGCATTCCGTCAGGCAAAGAAGACGCTCATCACGGTTCCGTTGGTCAAGGAAACTATTCCACACGAAGTGTTGCGAAAGTTCGCGGCAGCATCTGTACTTTTGAAGCCAGCACCACAGGGTACTGGACTCAAGTGCGGTGGCCCAACGCGTGTGGTATTGGAACTTGCTGGTGTGCCAAACGCGGTGTCTAAATTGATGGGTTCGAGCAACAAGATTAACAACGCAAAGGCAACGTTCTTGGCGCTCGCAGCACTGCGAAAGCCAGAGCCACAGCCCGTAACGAAGGCATAATATGGCCATCACTCTTACAACCCTCCGTTCAGCACTCGGTGCAAAGCGCAACAAGCGTCGCGTTGGTCGCGGACTTGGTTCACGCGGCACGACATCTGGCCGAGGTCAAAAAGGTCAGAGTGCACGCTCTGGTGTTGGTGGATTGGCGCGTCTTGGCTTCCGCCACACCATGCTTGCAACGCCAAAGCAGCGTGGGTTCAAGTCGATTGCACCGGTGGTGCAGTCGGTAAATATCACATCTATCGCGTCAAAGTACATTGCCGGCGAATTTGTGACGCCATCAACCCTCATGAAAAAGGGATTGATCACCGATAAGACGCGTCCAGTGAAAATTCTCTCAAACGGGGAACTTTCTGTTGCGGTGACGGTGAAGCATTGCGCGATCTCTGCTGCAGCAGCGGCAAAGATCGGTGTAGCGGGCGGCTCGGTGATTGTCTAGCTTCTTGCAAATTGTATGGAAACCTTGAAACGCATCCTTCGCACGAAAGAAATTCGCAATGCGCTCCTGTTTCTCGTGTTCGTCGTTGTGGTGTTCCGCATCGCGGCACACATTCCGGTTCCGGGCATCGATGCATCTGCGTTGTCGTCGCTTTTGGCGGGCAACCAGTTTCTTGGTCTCCTCAATATGTTTTCTGGCGGCACGCTCGGCAACTTTTCTATCGTTGCTTTGGGCGTTTCGCCGTATATTACCGCGTCCATCATCTTCCAGTTGTTGGGCATGATCTTCCCAAGCATCGAGGAGCTGCAAAAGGAAGAGCAGGGTCGTCAGCGGATGAATCGTTGGATGCGTGTGGCGACGGTGCCGTTGGCGTTCTTGCAGGCATTTGGTGTGTTGAAACTTTTAGAATCGAGTGCTGCAACTGGTGTGGTGATGAATGGCTGGGCATTTGTGCTTGCCATGATTTCCATGGCTGCAGGAACGGTGTTTCTCATGTGGCTCGGTGAATTGTCGACGGAACGCAAAATGGGCAACGGCATTTCGCTACTCATCTTTGCCGGAATTATGGCGGGGTTGCCCGGCGCCGCTGCACAGGTGCTCGCAACGTATACTTCTGCAGATGCATTAGACCTCGTACTGTTCGGTGTGCTGACTGTTGTAACGATTGTTGGTGTAGTGGTGGTGAGCGAGGGTCAGCGTAATATTCCAGTGCAGTACGCTCGTGGTGGTGTCCAGGCATCGGGGAAGATTCAGTCTTCGCTTCCACTTCGCTTGAACATTGGTGGCATGATTCCAATCATTTTTGCGCTTTCTATGGTGGCATTGCCACCACTTCTGGCGCAATTCTTCCTGCAGGCGCGTACGGAAGTGTTTCGCACCGCTGCAGAATGGGTCATTGTCACGTTCCAGAACAACACCTTTTACGCTGCGTTGTACTTCGTTCTCGTCTTTGCCTTCACGTTCTTCTACGCATCCATCGTGTTTCGTCCAGATCAGATCTCAGAGAATTTGCAGAAGCAGGGTGGATTCATTCCTGGCGTTCGCCCGGGCGAGCAGACAACGAAATATCTGCAATGGGTGATGAATCGCTTACTGCTTTCCGGTGCGTTCTTCCTTGGCACCATTGCTGTTCTTCCAAATATTGTTCAGGGCATCACGGGAAACCAGAGCCTGGCCGTCGGCGGTGCGTCTATCATCATTGTGGTCTCCGTCGTCATCGACATCGTGAAACAAGTCCAATCTCAGCTCAACATGCGTTCGTACGATGTGTAAGGGCAGTATAATTAGTGAATATTAGCAAAGAATGGTTGACAAAACAGCCATTTTTTGCTTTACTGCTCAAGCAACATGGAGTACTCAATGTCTCTCATTTCCGCCATTTCCGCTCTCGAATCTGACCCCAGTCCCTTCGCACGGGATCAGCTCCGTCGGATCCAGGCGATCCTCGCGGAGGAGCCGGTCATCCCAGGCATCATCGAGCGTCTCGTTACCCCAAAGACCGATGGCGGCTACGACTGGGTCAATCCCAGTATCACCGACGCCAACTTTCCGACGGTCGCCGAGCCTTCCCTCGCGGGTGCGCGGCTCGACAAGATCGTCGGCTCCCGGGAGTACGTCCTGGCTGAGCTCAAGCGCCTCGGCCGGCATGCCGCCAACGCGGCCGAGCTTCTCTTGTACGGGGTGAAGAACCCCGAGAAGCAGCGGAAGTACTGGATCTGGGCGCTCGCTCAGGTCTTGGTTAGTCCCGACAGTCGCAACGAGTGCGCGGTCGCGCTCTACGTGGGTGTCGATGGCAAGCGTTGCGCGGGCCTCGGCGATGTCGTGAGCGACGTGGATGCGCGTGGGCGCGTCCTCTCCTTCCCGCTCTAGAGTTCGGCACTTGGAACCTTGGGTTCTGGGCGCTGGTGCTCGAACCATTGGTCCCTACGGCCCCGGGCCTGTCTCACGAAGACGGGCCCGGTTTCGCGTTTTGATATACTCGAACATGGAAAGTAGATGCGAAGGCTCGCGGTTACGGCTTCGAGCGATCGAAATCTGGAAATGACGGAATGTGTCAGAAGATAGCTTCGTACTGCGAAGCGTCGCGCACCGTCGTCAATTTCCCAAAACATGAACTCTATTGGTGCAACAATTCGTGAGGGTACGAGCTCCACAACATATTCAACCCGAAGGATCGACAACGGGTGGTGGTATGGATGATTGTTGCACACATTGGAAGGAGGTCTGGGTTAATCCCGACAGTCGCAACGAGTACGCGGTCGTGCTCAACGTGAATGACGATGGCAAGCGTAACGGGTTCTTGCAAGCGCGGAATAAAAAGCGGGTGG
>CAYHKX010000081.1:0-3770 GCA_964357305.1 uncultured Gammaproteobacteria bacterium
ACTTTCCGTCAGCAGGATCGTAGTACGCAACTGTACCATCGGCCGTGACAGTTGGGCTTTCGATTGAGGTGTTTGTGAGCAGTGTTGTAAAGGTCACACCGCCCTCTGCAACACGAGATGGTGTGAGAGTGGTGCTACCGGTGGTTGGCGCGGTGGCGCCGCTGCTCATTCCCGGCGTTCCGGTGTTTGCGCTTGGGAGCGATCCGCTGGGGGTTGATCCAGAAGGCGTGTCGAGCACGGTCTCTACCGCAAATTTGAAGAATGTCATGTAGATCGCGAGGGCAATGAGGAGCACCGCCGCAAGAAACGCGGTAACTTTGAGGATGAATGTGGTACGTTCAGTCATAGGAGCTAAAAGCCAAGGAAATTCGAAACAGTAGAAAGGAGGCCGGCGCCGTTTTTACAGACGAAATCTGCTTGACAGGATGAGATTGCGCTCATCACGATGAAGACGAGACAAAACGGGATCAGTACCGTGACCATGAATGACCACTTTAAAATCTGCATGTTCGTTCCCGCAATAATCGCCACATCAAGGGGGTTGCTCATGTGTAGCATTGGGAAACCTTGTTTTGCGAGAAGGTCTTTTGTGTGTGTATCGAACGAATCCTGAAAAATACTGAGTGCTGCGTGGCCGACGGAAACAGCGGTACCAATGGTGTCTGCAATTTCGAGTCCCTCGCCTTCATCTGCGGCCGATGCGAATTTTGCGCTCCCTTCTGTTTTAAGGTTTGCGATAAGTTTCTCTAATTCCTTTTGTCCTTTTTGCATTATTTTCTGCATGCCTTCATCTGTTTCTGCCTTGAGTCGCGATTTTGCACGGGAAAGCATGGAGAGATCCTCGGCCTGTGCGGCTTCATCTGCAATGGCATCGGCGGACTCGTCGAGTTCATCTGCCGCGATGTGATCTTCTTCGTCGCCTTCATCACGAACGGATGTTGCAAGCGTTTGGAGTTGTGGTGCGCTTGCGCCGGGGTTTACGTCGCGTTGTGCGGCGTGACGGTGAGCTCGAAGTTTTGCGACGGGATCGTATGGTGGCGCGGTATTCTCTCGGACAGTACTCGAGAGTATCGGTTGCGGTAGCGGTATTGTCTGGCCGGCACGGCGCACGCGTGCACGACGCGACGACATAGTACCCTGGCGCAGTGCTGCGCTAGGGTCTTGGGTTGCGGTGGACGATGCAGCAGTTCCTCCCGTTGCCATACACACGAATTATAGCACGCGCATCGAAAATCCCCGGAGGATTTTCGGGGATTTTTGTGTGTTACTGAATACGGATTGTTCCATCGGTGTTCACGGAGACTTTTAGTGACGATTTCAGGCGTTTTGTTTTCAGAACCGCATTGGCGATTTCGTGCTCAAGCTTTTCTTCAATGACCCGTTGAACGTCACGCGCACCGTGGGAGGATTTCACGTCTTTCGCTAGAATTTCTGCGAGGTTTTTTGGGAGCGACACGGAAAGTTTTGCGTGTTCCAGACGTGAGAGGAGGTTCCTCATGCCCATACGGGTGATTGTCACAATCGCTTCGTGTTCGAGCGGTTTAAAGAGGCATGTGTGCCCAATGCGGTTCATGAGCTCTGGACGGAAGTGCTCTTCCAGCAGCCCGCGGAACTCCTCGGCGAATTTAGGACCTCGATGCTCGTCTGTGGCAAAGCCGAGGGACGCGCGTGTGAAGCGGTCGCGGCCAACGTTTGTGGTCATGATCACCACGGCGTTATGGAAATTCACGCGTGTTCCGGTTGAATCCGTTATTGCACCCTCGTCGAGGATCTGGAGAAGGAGTGACTGGACGTCGCGGTGCGCTTTTTCGAGCTCGTCGAACAATACCACGCAGTGTGGACGTTCCTTCAGTGCGTCGGTAAGCTTTGCACTTTCACGGTAGCCAACATAGCCAGCAGGGGCGCCAATCAGCTTGCTCGTACTGAATCCCTCTGCAAATTCGCTCATGTCAAAGCGCACGAGTGCCTTGGCGTCACCAAACATTTCGAGCGCAAGCGCCTTTGCAAGCGCCGTTTTTCCTACACCAGATGGGCCGGCAAATAAGAACGATGCGAGTGGCCGGTTTGGTGATGCGAATCCCAGCTTTGCGCGCCGCATAGCGTTTGCCACATGATCCACGGCGGCATCCTGCGCGATGACATGGGTTTTGAGCCGATCACCAAGGCTACGGAGTGCAGAATGGTCGTCGGCGGTGAGTTTCGCAAGTGGAACACCGGTCATTTTTGATGCAACTGCACGAATCATTGCGTCGGTAATCGCGACAGTGGATTTTACCGTTGGACGACTAGTGAGTGTAGTGATTTGGTTTTGAAGGAGTGCCTCGCGAGCTTTGAGCTCGGTGGCAAGTTGGAACTGCTCTTTCACGATGGCCTGGTGTTTTGCCTTGTGGACCACAACGAGCTCGTCCTGTGTGGCGCGGAGTGTCCCAGCGTTGCGATCTGTCGATTTGCGGCTTACATTTGCGTATGCACCAACTTCGTCCAGAAGATCGATTGCTTTATCTGGAAACTGTTTGTTCGGGATGTATCGTTCCGCAATACGAACAATCGCGTCTAGCGCCCCGGTGCTGTACGTCACACCGTGATGTACTTCGTACCGGCGCGCGATGCCATTGAGAACGTTTCGAGTTTCTTCGGCCGTCGGTTCTTTCACGGGAACAGGAGCAAAACGGCGTTCAAGTGCAGCATCTGGCGCGATATATTTTTTGTATTCCTGTTGTGTTGTTGCGCCAATGCACCGGAGTTCTCCACGTGCGAGTGCAGGCTTCAGCATGTTCGCAGCGTCCAGCGATCCGCTTGCCGCGCCTGCGCCAACAATGGTGTGAATTTCATCAATAAATAACACCACATCTTTGCGCTCGGTGAGTTCTTCAAGAAGCTGAGTGACTCGCGCTTCAAAATCGCCACGGTACATGGTGCCCGCAACCATGGATGCCATGTTGAGACGATGTACCCGCATACGCGCCACAGCATCCGGGACATCGCCAGCGATAATGCGCTTTGCAAGTCCTTCGGCAATGGCGGTTTTTCCCACACCAGGATCACCCACAAGCAGCGGGTTGTTTTTCGTGCGACGTGCAAGAATCGCCACAACGCGATCAATTTCGTCATCTCGGCCAATGACTGGATCAATCGCATCGGCAACATCTTTTGCGGTGAGCTCTGTGGTGAAGTATTCGAGCGCCGTGGATTTTTCGTCGCCATCTTCATCGTGAATCTGTCCACAATCTTCACATGGTTTTGTTGGCGCTTCCGCTTGCTTTGATTGACCGACCGTTTTTACGGACTCAGGAAAATTCGCGGTAGTTTTGAACACCGTGGCGAGATTATCGCGCAGGAGTTCTTCATTCACGCCTTCTGTCTGGAAAAATGTTGCAATTGCGCCAGTCTTTGCTTCGAGAATGCCGTGCAGCAGGTGTTCTGTACCGACGTATTTATGACCATGAATTCCTGCGGCATGCACCGCCTTTTCAATCATCGTTTTCGATTCCTCGGAAAGTTGCGGGGTAATTGAACTCGCGCGCATGATGGCGTCATCTGGGAGTTCCTTGTCACCGATTTCCGTTAATCGTCGAAGTCCGGAGGACGACGCACCGGCCTTCCGAAGAATTTCTGCGCCTAGGCAGCCTTCTTCTGTGCCGAGTGCCCAAAGCAAATGCGTTGGCGCAATGGTGTCGCCGCCTTCTTCCACTGCCAAACACAGCGCGCGCGTCAGCACGGCCTTGAGATGGCTGGTAAAGGTTTCGAGGAGTTCGTTCATAGGGGAAGGG
>CAYHKX010000082.1:0-3721 GCA_964357305.1 uncultured Gammaproteobacteria bacterium
CGTTGCAAGTACGCCAGCGAACAGTGCGGTCTCCGTCGATCCGACGGATGGATAAGGCAAATCGATAACTGTTCCCTTCAACCCATTCGGCGCTTTCGCGTGATATCCCTCCGCATCGATCGTGATCACCACACCCATCGCTTCGAGCAAGTCGATATGAAAATTCACCGGCCGTGGACCGATCTTGTCGCCACCGAGCGTTGGAACAAACGCTTCACCAGTGCGATGCAATAATGGCGCAAGCGCAAGAATAGCTAAACGATTTTTTCGAGAAAGCGACATTGCGGATGACGACACAACCTTCTCAACTCGAATGGTCAACGAATGATCGTCGAGCGCTGTTGTTGCACCGAGTGTCGTCACGAGCTCGCGACCGATTTCCGATTCTTTTTGCAACGGCACATTATGAAGTACCACCGTATCATCCGTTAACACACTCGCAATAATCATTTTCGACGCAACATTTTTCGCCCCAGCAATCTTCACATTCCCCTTGAGTGGCCTGCCACCCGTAATTGTCATGGTTTGCATAATGGGAACAGTGTAAAGGGAAAATGAACAAAAAACAAAACGCTCTTGTTCAGAAAGAACAAGAACATCTTGTGTGACCAACGGACCTCGTGAAATGACCCGAGTGGTCATATGTCTGCTCAAGGCAGTGCTGAGTCCGCGTGTGCGCCATAGTCAGGAGCCGTTCGCACGGTGAGCACACCGTTTGCTACCTGGACTCTTTCACGAATGATTTAGGCAAATCACGAAACCGTCGGTCACTCTCATCTTAACATAAAACCGCCCCGAGCGAACGGGGCGGCTTTACGTTGCTTACGCGGTTGGAAAATGGAACTGATCATCAATCTTACCGTATGAAAGAAGTTCCTCTGGTTTGAACCACACCGCAACCTCCGACACCCCTTCCTCTGGCGATCCAGACGCGTGAACGAGGTTAAAAATTCCAACGCCCTTACTGTCTGCATACCCGAATGACATATGTGAGTAATCGCCACGAATTGTTCCAGGTGCTGCGCTTTTTGGCTCAGTCGAACCAATCATCTTCCGCACCACCTCCACCATATCCACACCCTCCAAAGCAATAGCAACAATCGGGCCAGACGTAATAAGATCAATCATCATCTTTCGGACGTGCTCACCACGGCGCTGTGCGAGATCATCTGTGTAATGAAGCGCTGCAGTGTCCTTATCGGAAACCAACATCTTCAACCCAATCATTCGAGCACCAACGCGCTCGAAACGAGTAAGAATTTCTCCAACAATTCCGCGCTGAATTGCATCTGGCTTCAAAAGCACCAATGATCGCTGTAGGTCTGACATAAGAATTTCACTAAGATTTGCCCAGAGTGTAGTCGAGAAAAGTAAAAAGGACAAGTTAGTCTGCAGTCGTTTTAACGAAATCTTCCCAAAAATCAATCCGAACCGTCCCATCATCATCAGTCCTCAGGATTCGACTGCCAACTGCCAACACCCTCGCTAGAACAAACGGACTCGGATGCTCGTACGAATTCCCTTCCCCGACAGAAATTACCGTAATTAAGGGCGTGATCGACCGTAAAAATCCCTCTGAGCTTGATGTATCGCTTCCATGGTGTCCAACCTTAAGGACATCAATGTGTCCGGGATCACCGAGCATCTCTTCAACGTCCGCCTCTGCATCTCCCATAAACAGCATCGTTTTCTCCCCCACCATCAGTTTCGCAATAACAATACGCTCATGCACATTCGATGCTGCGATGTCTGTTATCTCATCGAGAGGCCAAAGGATCTCGAGGTTCGAGCTTGGTCCGAGCGACCAAGATTGCTTCGCTGTGCTCGCAATGACTGAATCTGGGGCAACGCTCGCAAACGCTTCGGCGGCTGGCGCGAAATATATCGAACCATTATCGACGACCTCGCCGATTTCGAATATACGCATCAATGCTAATAGTCCAACGATGTGATCCGCATGCGGATGGGTTGCGATGACAACGTCGACGGATCGCTCCCATGGGAAACGCACAAGTGACAATACTTCGAGCAGACCGAATCTTGTTGGTCCACCATCGATGATCACATCACGATCTGCACCATCGATGAGTATTGCATCACCTTGCCCAACATCAAAAACAAACACGCGCGCTTCGGCTCCGTTAAACCAGCCACTCCGGTATACAATCGCAGAAATGTGAATCGCAAACAGCACAACGAATACACCAATGATCGTCACCGTCTTTTTTGCCGTCATCGCATCGAGATCTCGTTCAAACGCCTTCGGCAATCGACGAATCAACGCACCGATAATCGCAAGAACACCAACACCAAAGAACGCAGCCATACCGGATCCGATATCCATTGATGCAAAAGGGATTTGTGATGCGAGATCAATCACGCTCGTCATCGTCGTAAGCACCGTCCACGCAGGAAGCGCAAGCCAAACACCGATTGATTGCACCGCTGACGAAAGCGCGATTGCTCCCCCACCAAGCGCCATGGCATACGGCACAAATGGCAGCACGAGCATATTCACGAACGGCGCAATAATGGAAATTGTTCCGAACGACACCATGGTGATCGGCAATGTCGCAACAGTTGCCGCAATGGTGCTCGCAAGGGATTCACGCACGCCAAAACTCGTCGGCACACGCTTGAGCAGTACCGAGACTCGATCAGTGAACAGAATTAATCCCACCGTTGCACAAACGGAGAGTTGAAATCCGACATCATCACGCAGCAAACGTGGTTCGAACAACAACATTGCCGTTATCGTCAGTGCAAGAATGTTTCGCGGTGATGCATGACGGCCACTATGCCGCGCTGTGAGCACGAGAATACCCATAATCCCTGCACGAAGAACAGCCCCACCTGCGCCGGCGATGACGACAAATCCAATAATGCATGCAACAACAATCGGGTAGGCTTGTTTTCGATAGAATCCGAGTGTCACCAAAAGGATCAACGCAAGCTCAGCGACAATCGCCACATTGTATCCGCTTGCCGCAACGATGTGTGACGTTCCGGTGATTTGAAATTTTTCCTCCCATCGATGAGAAAAATCATTTTTTCCAATCAGCAACCCAAGAAGCAATGTTGCTTGCGGTTCCGGAAGAATCGCTCGTGCACGACTATTCATCCACGAATGCATTAATCCGATGGTGATCCAGAATTGATCGCCCACCGAAATCGAATCGCGCTCAACAACAAACGGCGCACTCGACGATCGACAGATTGCGTAAATGGATTTCGCAGACAAAAAACGATCGTATGCGAATCCATCGAATGCCCGTGGCTGTTCCAACACGCACGATGCTTGAAGATATTGCCCGATTGATGCGGTCGACGAGATCGGTGCTTCGAGACGAATCCGATCATCGCGATACTCGTCATCGATCATGATCGAATCGAGTACGTATGTCACACCATCATCTTTCAAATCCGCACTCACGATTCTTCCTTCCACAATCGCCGGACTCCCCACGTCCTTCGCAACGGAATTCTCCCCCGGCCCGGCAATCGCGTATCGTCCAACACCAATCGCAATACCAAAAACAACGATCGTAAGCATTCGTATTCGATCCCGCATCGACAATGCGCGGATCAACATCGCCACCGCACCAACCCCAATAATCGCGGCAAGAATCATCCACGCTCCCGTCAGCCACGACACAACAGCAATACCAAAACTGACACCAAGACACCCGATAAAGAGCATCCAACTTGGCGTCGATTCAAT
>CAYHKX010000083.1:0-3721 GCA_964357305.1 uncultured Gammaproteobacteria bacterium
CATCAAAATGGATCTGCCCTTGACCTAATCTGACTGCACGAAAAGAAAACGGTGTTATTCGATCTCCTCCGCGTCGCCGACGTGCTTTTTCTCAATATGAACGAAGCGCGTGCGCTTCTTTCGGTGACGAATGGCGACAGCATACACGGCATCATGGCTGGCCTGCGTCATCTTGGTCCAGAATACGTTGTCGTGACGGATGGAAAGCACGGTGCATACGCATTCAATGGTGAAACGCTCGCATTTGCCCCTATGTTTCCTGGAAAACGAGTCGAGGCGACTGGCGCAGGCGATGCGTTCTCTTCTGGTTTCCTTGGAGCGCTACTTCGAGGGAAATCTCATGTCGACGCGTTAAAATACGGCTCAGCAAACGCCGCATCTGTGGTGGGGTTCGTTGGACCAACCCTCGGCTTGCTCACGTATATCGAGCTTACAAAGACCCTCAACGCCCACAAAACCTACCGCACAAAAATCCTATGAAGCCCCTCTTCATCCTCCCCTTCGACCATCGAAGCGACCTCACACGAGATCTTTTCCATATTTCGTACCCACCAAATGCGACCACGGGGAAAAAGATCTCAGCGCTCAAACGCATCATCTTCGAAGGTTTCCTTGCAGCCTATCCCGTCGCACAGAAATACGGAGATTGCGGCATTCTTGTTGATGAAGAATTCGGAACGCCGATTCTGAATGAAGCGCAACGAAAAGGAATTATCTTCGCAGTTACTACAGAAACAAGCGGCGGAAGCTCATTTGATTTCGTTCACAAGCGTGGGTTTGGTCGCGCACTCATTGAACGGGACCCAACCTACGCAAAAGCCCTCGTGAACTACAATCTTGGCGACGATGAACATAATAAGGAAAAAATGAGGAAATTGCGGCAGCTTTCGGAATTTTGCGAAGCAGAACATATTCCGCTCATGCTCGAACCACTTGTGCATGGGAAAAAGCCCTCCCTCGCAATGGCGACAACAATGATACGCGACATGCATGCGCACGGCGTTCGCCCGGCACTGTGGAAACTCGAGATGCAGTGCTCAGCAAAGGACTGGAGAACGCTCGCAAAAGTGGCCAAGGTCCCCATGATCCTTCTCGGCCATGGAGAATCAATGAAGACGGTGGACGACTGGGTAATTGATGCCTCAAAAAGCGGAGCCGTGGACGGTTTTGCTATCGGTCGCACGATTTTCCTTGAACCGATCAAGAAGTTTCACGAAAAATCGATCACGAAAAAACAAGCTATCGAGGCGATTTCTAAAAATTACCTGCACTACGTGAAGCTTTGGGCCAAGCACGCAAACTACGTTTCATGTAAACTAAACCTCAAGGAGGCTTAGCCTCAGATAAGCTTAGCTTGTATGAATTCAGTTCTCACCATCGGTTCTGCTATGCGCGACGTGTTCTTGCTTTCGAAGGCGTTTAAAATTATGCCGATGCCGGGAAGTCCGGGCGTCATGGCTGAATGCGTCACGCTCGGAGCAAAAATTGACGTCGATCAACTGGTGCTCGCAACAGGCGGTGGCGCAACAAACGCCGCCGTCACATTTGCTCAACTTGGTTTTCCCACATCTTGCATGGCGCGCATTGGCGCTGACGAGCCCGGCGATGCTGTACTCAAAGATCTTGCTGCACATGGCGTCGATACGTCATTGATCACCGTCGCAAAGAAAGAAAACACCGGATATAGTACACTCCTCACCGCAGAAAATGGTGAGCGTACCGTGCTCGTATTCCGCGGCGCAAGTGCAAACCTCTCGGAAAAAGACATTAAGCTCTCAAAAATATCGCAAAACGCTGTATATCTCACCTCTCTCGGCGGAAATATTGCGCTTGCGACATCCATCGCCAAGGCGTGCAGACAAAAAGGCACAACATTCATCTGGAACCCCGGTGCACAGGAGCTCAAGGCCGGTCGCGGGCTCGACCCGATCCGTAAACTCGTGAATATTCTCATTGTGAACATGGAAGAGGCACAGCTTCTCTCTGGAAAATCGTCAAACGACCCAAAAATTCAATGCGATCTACTCGCACTCCCAGGGTGCATCATCGTCATTACCGACGGCGCAAACGGGGCATATGCACGACAAGCTACATCGACGTGGCACTGCCGAACCACCGGGATCCCCTCGGTCTCGCGCACAGGCGCGGGCGATGCGTTCGGTTCCGCGTTCAGTGCCGCGATCTTGAGTGATCGTTCTGTAGAGGATGCACTTCGTATTGGCACGATGAATGCCGAATCCGTCGTGCAACACGTTGGCGCAAAAACTGGTATACTCACTGCATGGCCGAAAGCGACAGAACTTTCGCAATATCGGGTACGAAAAGTATGAGCACCCAACACCACAATCGCCAACACGGACATCCACGCGCATGGATGACCATTCTCCTTGCATCTGCAGCAGCGCTCATCATCCTCGTGATGTGTTTTGCAGCATTACAACTCGCAGCAATCACGGGCCGATAAGCTATGAATCTCCCCTCCTCCGACGTCCAACGGCCGACGTCCGATTCCCCGTCCAAAGTGCACATGTGGATTCTCATTCTCCTCGGTTGGACTGCGGTATTTTCATTACTCTCCGTTGGCTTACTCCTCACAAAGAGCTCAGATTCTGGCCTCTCCACCACCGAACTCAGTGCCGCATGCCAAAACGGCGTCCTGAACGGCATCACCACGAACCTCACAAGGATTTCGGAAGCGTGTTCGGATGCGGAATTGATACCAACAGCTCCAATAACAGTGGAAATGTCCGTCGAGGGTGCTCCAACATTCTCCTACCCACTAGGCTGGCATTTTTCGATTTATAATGATCTTGGCGATAATAAGACCACGATTACCATACGCGGTAGTGCAGATCCGATTATCAGCGGCACAAATATTCGTTCACCATTTTCACCATTCGTACTCGTTGCTGGACATAAGGTAGATCTCCCAATGGCAGAGTTCCCGAATTCAGCTGAAACCAACGGAAATGTTACAGTAACAGTATTAGAAAATGGCACACTCACAACTGTAACAAATGTTATCAATGATATTACTGGAGAATTAGAAGAATTTATATACTTCGTTGGACAAACCGATGCGGTCAAAATCACCCTCCAGGATTCGAGCAAGCGATCAGTTCAACAAAACGCCGATATTGCAATCATCATAAACTCACTAGACTTCTCGGAGATACAATAACATCCCATCATATGCCGCGCATCTTCGTCACTCGACACATCCCTTCCCCGGGCATCGAGCTCCTGAAGGCTATGCCGAATGTCACGGTTTATGTGTACGGCGAAGATCAGATTATTCCGCGTGCAGAACTTCTGCAGGGTGCCGCCGGCGCAGATATTCTCATTTCGATTCTTACCGACAAGATCGACGCCGAACTTTTCGATGCCGCAGGTCCACAACTAAAACTCGTCGCAAACTACGCTGTTGGATTCGACAATGTTGACCTTACTGAGGCGAAAAAACGCGGGATTATTGTGACGAATGCCCCAACGCCGGAAATCAACGAATCAGTTGCGGAACACGCCATTGCACTCATTTTTGCCCTTGCACACCGTATTGTGGAAACAGATCAGTTTACACGGGATGGAAAATATCATGGTTGGGGGCCGGAAATGCTTCTTGGCACTGATATCGTTGGAAAAAACCTCGGCATCATTGGCGGCGGCGCGATTGGCTCCGGTCTGGCACGGCGCATGAAAGACGGTTTCGGCGTATCCATCC
>CAYHKX010000084.1:0-3594 GCA_964357305.1 uncultured Gammaproteobacteria bacterium
GATCGCTCGTTCAATAGCGCGGAACGAGTTGATGTTTTTAATTTCAGTTTTTGGGTTGAGCGGTCCAATTGGTAGACCATTCTCGTCAACTTCGCGCAACGAAATGTTTACATCGCATCGCAAATGTCCGCGCTCGAGGTCCCCATCCGAAATACCAAGCGTACGCACGAGGAGGCGCATTTCTTGGACGTAGGCCTTTGCCTCAATTGCGCTGCGAAAGTCTGGCTTGGTTACAATTTCGCATAATGGTACGCTTGCTCGGTTGAAATCGATGTACGTTTTGCCATCGTCGCCATGGATATTTTTTGCGGAGTCTTCTTCAAGATGCATGCGTTCAATACCGATGCGTGACGTGCCGACGCCGGGAACATCCACGAGTAACTCGCCGTCCGTCATGACCGGAAGATCGTATTGTGAAATTTGGTAGGCCTTTGGAAGATCTGGGTAAAAGTAATGTTTTCGATCGAACTTGGAGTGTTCAGTCATTGTACCGTTTAGCGCAAGGCCAAGCAGCACAGCATTGCGGAGTGCTGCCGCGTTTGGGACGGGAAGGGTTCCCGGATGGCCCATACAGGTTGGGCAGACGTTCACGTTCGGTGTAGAAATGTCGCCGTGGGCGGCACAGCCACAAAACATTTTGGTTTTTGTATTGAGCTCGACATGGGTTTCGATACCAATAACAGGCTGGAGGGGCATAGGAGGGTTTGAGTAGTGCGTCGTTTACGCTTCCGATTCAATCGGTTCATTCAGGGAGAGGTAAATGACCGTGTGTCCAATAATGAACGGAGGCAGGAACATAATTTGCAGGACGGTGAGGATCGCGTCAAGCCAGGCTGGGGTGGAATTTGCGAGGGCAATGGCATCGATGCCAGAACCGAGGCTCACGAGCGTGAGGAGGAGTGATGTGGTAAGGAGATACGTTCCAACGATCGCGGCAGTGAGCACAAGCAACCGCCAAAGTATTGGGAAGAATTTTGGTTGCACTTTAGTTCGGGAAGCGGCAAGTGCGGAAAGTGGGCCGGTGCCATGGAGGACGACTTCTTGCGGCGCGAATGAGAACAAAACGGTTGCAATGATTCCTGGAATAATAAAGAGAATGTAGCCCGCAAATTGGAGTAAGCCTGAGAGAAGCACGGTAAGGACGAGCGTACCGAGAATTGATGTAGCATAGAGCCCGATACTTCGTGGATCCGGATCCTTTTTTGGATGCGCGGTGCGCATGCTCACGGTGGTAATAATCGTAGCCTGAATCCAGCAGGTGATGAGAATCAGGAGGATATTTACCCCAACGGTGAGTACGTCGCCGAACATGCCAGAGACATGCTGGGTGCCGAACGTGAGAATAATCGGGAACAGCAAATACGCCGCAAAACCGTATACGTCTTGTGCATAGCGTTTGGTGAGTGTGAGGCTATAAAGCAGGATTTCGAACGCGCCAGGAAGATCGTCGGGTTTCTTCTTGTCGACAACGGGATCCTTATGTTCGCTTGACGCTGTCATACAAGTAGTACGTTGCAAGCGAATAGAGCGGCATCACGAGCGCGTTTACCACAAAGATGCTCATGGTAAGAAGAATGGCAATCAACTTAATTGCAAGGGCGGAAAGCGAAGCGGCAGCAAAGGAAAACATAATGGTCATTGCAAAGTTCACCGCCATGGTAACGCTAATAACTATGAGGGAAATAATTGCATTTGGCACCAAGAGGCGGATTGCTACCGCCCACCAGGAGCCGCGAACGCTCGCACGCGACGATTGCACTGCGCTCCACATGTTTTTCAGTGAGAACGTTGTGGGCTGTTCGAGTACAATGGCGAATTGTGAAAAGACTAGCTCGACACTGTAACGAATGACGAAGTATAACGCAGCAATCGCGCCAGCAAAGAGGAGGAACACACCGCCAATACCGAGCACTGCGCCAGCGGTACCATCGCCCTGATTTGCCATGAGCGCAATGAGGCCTGGAATGAACAGTGCTGTTGCGCCAATCACCATAACGAGAGCAAAGAGCAGTCCGAACACAAAGAGCGCTGGAGCAAATTTCCACGCCTGTTTTCCGAGCGTGACGTGATTTGGTGTTGTGCCTTTAGCGCGGGCGTGGATTGTGAGCATGAGGCACGCCGCAATCCACAAGCTCGAGAGCGTGGTTGTGATAAGGCCGAGGACGTTCATGCCAAGGTAGATGATCACTTCGTTCGTTGGTGTGGTAGTGTCCACGCCGGCTGGAGCGATGTAGCCAGAAAACAGGAACGGCGATGCGCCAACAATGAGCCACAGCGTAATGCCGACGAGTTCTTTGAAATACTTGTGGTAATGCTCCACGGTTTTGTCGATGAGGAGTCCGAGGGTAATGATGTTTGCCATAGGGAAAATTTCAATTGCTTTCAGTATACAGGAAAAACGGCTTAACCAGTGGTGCCGAACCCGCCTCGATCCTTTTCCTCCCACGTTGCTGGCTCGATGAATATCGCTCGGGAAATTGGAATGAACAAGCCCTGAGCGATGCGTTCGCCCGCTTCAACCGCGTACGGCTCGGTTCCAACGTTGTGGAGCGCAAGCTTTAGTTCGTCGGTCGGCCCGCAATAATCACTGTCAATCACACCAATGCCGTTGCTCAGGCGAATGCCTTTTTTTGCATTGCTGGAGCGTGGGGCAAGAATGAGGACGTGATCGCTTGGTACCTTGACCACAAGGCCGGTGGAAAAAAGTGCGCGCTCGTTGGGTTGAAGAGTTTTCCCTTCAATAACAGCAAGGTCGAATGCGCATGCGCCTGATGTTTTATATTCCGGCAGGGGAGTGGTGGGGGAGATTCGGCGAATGGAAACATCCATAGTGGCTTCAGGGTACCGGAGATTGCGCTTTTCTTCGAGCAGATATCCACGCTTGATTCGTTATCCCCAGAAAGAAATTGATCGGGAAACATTCTCGTGTAGAGTGCCTGCATATCTCACGCGGTTGCCATGCTTGGCCGCGTGGGATTTTGTGTATAGACGAAACCCGGTTTCTTTTGTGTATAGGTGGTGGATGATTGAGGTGGTGTTTTCGCGCTCCGATGCTAAAATGCGCCCATATGGCAGAGCGCATTGTGTTGAATCGGGTTATGCCCTTTGAGGAATTGGTTGCAGCGATGCGGAATATTGAGTTTCGCGGGCTGTATCGGGATGATGGCACGCGGGTACGGCCGTATGAAAAGGCGAAGTTCTCTCTGGCTTCCGTGAAGCCATCCACCGGCCTTTGCGTCTCTCCGACGGTGGAAACTGGTTCCGGTTCATATCCACTTTTTTCGCCACAGCCCACCATCTATCAAAATCAAACGCAGATCATTCGTACGGTGGACGAGAGCATGCAGCAGCACAACATTCGTGTGCATAAACTCGAATCGGCGATTCACTACACGTGGGAAGGTCGCGGGGATTTTCACATGCTTCCGCCGGTGATTGAGCGTCATACGTACACTCTCGATCGTGGATTTATTGAACTTCATCACCTCATTCACGTTTTCAAACATTTGTACGTAAACCATGCGCAGGAACGATTACATCGTATTACCGACAGGTATCTACGAGAATACATCAATGATGAAGTAAGTGCCGTCC
>CAYHKX010000085.1:0-3566 GCA_964357305.1 uncultured Gammaproteobacteria bacterium
AAATCTGCCGAGACGTTAGCTGCAGAGGGTGCGCAATTTTCTATCTTGCGTTTCCCCGTCGGTGCACTTGGTCGCGCCGTCATAGAACGTGAACGAATCGGGCTTTTGAAAGTGTGCGTCGATAAGAAAACGGATCAGATTCTCGGTGCAACGATGGTGGGCGAGCGTGCTGGCGAAGTGATGCATGAACTGGCGTTAGCGATGTACGCAAAGATTCCGCTCGCCACGGTACAGTCCATGATCCACGCGTACCCGACGATGAGCGAGGCTATTCCTGGGTTGATGCCAGCATAACGCTTCATTTTCCATTTTTCATTCCATCCCATACACTGGCCACCGTATGCCTTCGTGGTGGCCGATTCCCGTGCTGAGCGCCTTCCTACTTGCCGCGTGGCTCACGCCGTTGGCGAGAATGATTGCGGTGCGCTTTGCTGTTCTTGACATTCCTCGTGGTGAGCGCAAGCAGCACCGTGTGCCAATGCCGTTGATGGGTGGCCTCGGTATTGTTGGAGCATTTCTTATTGTCACCATCGGCGTACTGATTTCGTCGTCCGCGCTCACGAGCGGCGCTATTACCATCTGGCACTTTTTTGGTTTTTTTCTGGGCATCCTCGTGCTGACTATTGGTGGCGTATTGGATGATCGATTCGATCTTCCGGCGAAGCACCTTCTCGCATTCATGGTTGCGGCGAGTGTTTTGGCGGTGATTGGCGGAATTGATGTCGCAAAGCTGACAAATCCATTCGGTGGTTTTTTTGTGCTTCCAGCGGCGCTGGCATCTCTCGTGGCGTTCGTGTGGATTCTTGCAATGACGATGACCACAAAACTTCTCGATGGTGTTGATGGGCTCGCGGCAAGCGTGTCGATGATTGCCATACTCATGATTGGCGCACTTGCGCTGACGCCAACGTATTTTCAATCGGATGTTGCACTGCTCGCGCTCACCTTGGCTGCAGCAATTCTTGGATTTATTTTATGGAACTGGCATCCGGCACATGTGTTTTTAGGTGAATCGGGGAGTACCGTTCTCGGGTTCACTGTGGGTGTGCTCTCGGTGATTGCGGGGAGCAAAATGGCGACGGCGTTTCTTGTCCTTGGCGTACCGGCGATTGATGTAGGTATTGTGGCGATTCGTCGAGTTTTGGCGGGTAAGAATCCATTTACCACGGCCGACCGTCGCCATGCACACCTGATGCTCCGCGATATTGGGCTGCCGGCATGGGCTGTAACGTTGGTGTACGGAGGAGTTGTGACGTTGTTCGGTGTGACGACGTTGGCGTTTGAACGTTGGCAAAAGCTGATGGTTTTGGGGGTTCTGGCCACGTTTTCTGCTGTGGGGATTATGTGTCTCGCGCGATTCCTGGCCAAAAATCCACGGAAAATGCTTGACGGTTCTGCAGGAGTTTGATAGGATTTTGCTACATTTTGGCTTCTTGACCGGCCACCAAGTGCACGGATTCCCGTGCCGCCGGCAGAGCACAAACACGTATGTACGCAGTCATTACTTGTGGGGGCAAACAGCACCTCGTCACGGAAGGTCAAACCCTTTCTGTGGAAAAAATCGATCTCAAGGAAGGTGAGGTCATCACCTTTGAGCCAATGCTCGTCGCAAGCGACGACGGCGCAAGCGTGAAGGTTGGTACACCAATCGTCACCGGCGGCAAAGTCACCGCAAAGATTGTGGAACATGGTCGCGGTGAAAAAATTTCCGTCATCAAGTACAAACCAAAGGTTCGCTATCGCCGCAACGTCGGCCATCGCCAGCCATTTACGAAGATCGTCATCGAGACGATTGCGTAATCAACACTCCGAGCCTTGTGCTCGGAGTGTTGTTATAGCCACTCTGTGATTTCTGTCATCGCCGCCTCGATTGGGTCTGCGATGCGGAGTCTTGCAATTTGTGATCGATTCATGAGGGGAGCGTGGGGGATACTGAGAAGATATTCGGGAATGAACCAGATCGGTTCTTCACTCGTCTCCCAATTCCTCGGATCAAATCGCGAAAGATTGACGGGCCTCGAAAATGATCGCAGCGTTTTCTTTCGGTTTGATTGGAGAAAGTATTCATGAAAATAACTCATCACCAGCTCGCGGATGGATCGGTACACGGGCTCGCGATACCGCAGTACGCCATGATTCGTTTTCGAGATTGCGCCCCAGTACCCGTCGATTTGGAAGACGGCGATGACATGATCCGCATCGTCGTTCGTAGCGACAAGATCAACGATGAGCGGCGTGAATCTATGGAATCGGAGCGCTGCCGCCGCAAACATTGCGCCTTCAATACATTGCGCCTCGCGGTTGCGCATCACGAGCCTTGGCGAATGACACGATTCATTTGTGCCGACGATGCGAAACCGAAGAGTATTCAAAAAGTCTTGGATTTTCGTTGGCGTATTCAGTGAGCGGAAAATCTGTTGTTCTTCTTTGGTCCAATGTATCATCCCTACAGAATAACAGAAGCCGCCTCATCGAGACGGACTTCCGTTCGACGGGCGGCTGCGTGAACTTCGCCCTACGGCGTGAAAGCGTTAGGCAGGAACATGTTGTTGCCGATGCGGGTGGTGCCGTCGTCCGCGGTGGCGACGACGAGACCCTCTTCCGTCCGAGCGACCTCCTCCGCCGTGAACCGCTTGATCGACTGGTGGGCGAGCATGGCGTCCCACATATCTGACGGAACACGGAGCTCGAAGCCTTGAATGAGGCGCTCACTCGTCGCATCTTGCTCGCGCACTCGATCGTGGGTTGGTCGGAGAATGGGGCTTCCGGCCATCACCATCCACCCGAGGGGGACTTCTTCGATTTCCCCGAGACGAGCTTCCGGAATGATCGGGCCGAGGCCAAGCTCATTCCCGCAGAGCTCACCGCGAAGCTCGTGCAGGAGCCCGCCGGTGAGGAGCGACGGATCATTGCGGAAGCGCGTGGCGGCCTCGATCACGCGATTCTTGGAAATGAAGACCCGTGCGTCGGTCAATACTTCTGTTTCGAAGATCGCGCCGATGCTATTGATGTAGTAGATCCCATTAGCCGTCAGCAATGCACCTCCGCCGATGGCGGCGTACTGCGTGACGGGCGGAGTCTTCTTCAGTCCCTTCCGCCACAGCAGGCCGACGTGCGCTGCCTCATTGGTATCAATACGGACGATTTGCGAAACGAGATAGTTGACAGTGAACCGACAGTAGCCGTCGGGGATTTTCTGAGCCAAGACGCCCTCCAGTGGCGAGTGGTCTGAATGACCGCAGGAACGGTAACACTATTCGATGAGCGGTTCAATAATGCTCCATTCTTGGTCTGAAACCGGCTGAACTGAAAGTCGTGAGTTTTTCATGAGGACTATGGTCAAAAAGATGACGATTCACTCACGAGTGTTCCAATATTTTCGCCATTCACGATGCGCTGAATGTTTCCGCGTGTCAGTAAGTCGAACACACGAATAGGGAGGTGGTTGTCCATTGCGAGCGATACGGCCGCGTTGTCCATCACAGAGATGTTTGCGTCTTGAATGGCGTCCAAGTGCGAGATGGACGTGAGTTTTATGGCGTCGGTGTGTTTGCTTGGATCTTTCG